>CANGMH010000063.1 GCA_947454005.1 Verrucomicrobiota bacterium | reverse complement strand
GGCGACGGCGACCTCGGACGCTGCCGATGCTCGGACAAAGACCCGGCGCCGCGGAGCCCGAGCTTGACTTCGAGGGTGGAAAACCGGACGAACTGGACCCGACATGAAACGCGCGTCGTCCGCTTTCGCAGCCGCAGCTCCCGCCTCCCAAGGCCGAGCTGCCGCCGCCGTTTCACGTCTGCTTCGCGGCTGAGCCTGCACTCGACGCGAACGCAGACGGTCACCGGGAGAATCCACTTCCCGCGTGCGCACCCGTCCGCTTACCTCCACCGACAGCGTTTTCTTCCCATGTCCACGTCCCGTCCCACCTTCATCGCGAACCATGTCGCCGGGATCCCCCGATCGGGGATCCGCGACTTCTTCGAACTCGTCCAGAACACCACCGGCGTCATCTCGCTCGGCGTCGGCGAGCCCGATTTCGCCACGCCGTGGCATATCCGCGAGGCCGCCATCTACGCCCTCGAGCGAGGTCGGACGCAGTACACGTCCAACCTAGGCCTGCTGAAGCTGCGCGAGGCCATCAGCCGCAACGTCGCCCAGAACTTCGGCGTGCACTACGATCCGAAGACGCAGGTGCTCGTGGCGGTCGGCGTGAGCGAGGCGCTGGACCTCGCCTTGCGGGCGGTGCTGAACCCGGGCGACGAGGTCATCTACCACGAGCCGTGCTACGTGAGCTATTCGCCCAGCGTGGTGCTCGCCCACGGCGTCCCGGTGGCGGTCGCGTGCAAGGCGGAGGACGGCTTCGCGGTCACGGCGGCGGCGATCGAGGCCGCGGTCACGCCGCGCAGCAAGGTGCTGATGCTGAACTTCCCGACGAACCCGACCGGCGGGACGATGACGCGTCCGCAGCTGGAGGAGATCGCCGCGGTGGTCAAGAAGCACGACCTGCTGGTGCTCACCGACGAGATCTACAGCGAGCTGACCTTCGAGGGCGAGCACGTGTCCATCGCCAGCCTGCCCGGCATGGCGGAGCGGACCATCTTCCTGCACGGCTTCTCCAAGGCGTACGCGATGACCGGGTTCCGCATCGGCTACGCCTGCGGTCCCACCGTGCTCATCGAGGCGATGATGAAGATCCACCAGTACTCGATGCTCTGCGCGAGCATCATCGCCCAGGAAGCGGCGATCGAGGCGCTGGAGAACGGCGCGGCGGCGACCGCGGCGATGCGCGAGCAGTACAAGCTGCGCCGCAACTTCATCGTGAAATCGCTGAACGACATGGGCCTCAAATGCCATCTGCCGCGCGGATCGTTCTACGCGTTCCCGTGCATCGAGAGCGTGGGCATCCCGGCGAAGGAGTTCGCCCTCGGACTGCTCAAGGAGGAGAAGGTCGCCTGCGTGCCGGGCGGCGCGTTCGGCGCGAGCGGCGAGAAGTACCTGCGCTGCTGCTTCGCCACCGCGTTCGACCAGATCCAGATCGCCATGGACCGCATGGCCCGCCACGTCGCGCGGGTGAAGCGCGGGTGAAGCGCGGCTGCCCCCTCAGGAGCGCGGTTACCCGATCGAGCGGACGGATCCCGCTGCGGCCAAGGCCGCGGGCGCTTCGTCCTTCAGCTCCACGCCGCTCATCGAGCGCCGTCTCGACTCGCCGAGCAACCAGCGGAGCTTGGCGGCGGCCTGGGCGGGCGTGAGGCCGAGCGCGCTGATGTTCGACACGCAGTTGCGCGCGGCGTCGGTGTTGCCTCGGCGCGGCGAATGCACGAGATAGGCCCCGAGGCTGTCCGGCGAGATGAGACCCGGACGTTCGCCCAGCAGGATCAGCGCGAGCCGCGCCCCGATCCGTTCGCCGACGTGGTCCTCGACCGCGACGCGGCCGCGGCGCACGAGGCAGATCGGCGCCAGACGCCAGCCTTCGCCGCGGAGCGCCGGCACGAGTTCCGCGACGACCGAGGCGGCATGGGCCTCCGCGGCGAGCGTGGAAAGACCTTCGCTCACGCAGATGACGAGGTCGGGCTTCTCCTGTTCGTCCGGGTTCCCGGGCGGACGCAAGGATCCCGTCTCCCGGGAGCGCGGACTTTCCGGTCCGCCCTTCGCCGATTCCATCCAGGACTCCAGACGTTCCACCGACGCATCGTGCAACCGCCGCCCGAGGTCGGGACGCAGCAAGAACTCGTCGAGGTCGCGTGCCGCGCTGGCGAGGCGCAGGACTTCCAGGCCAGAAGCCGCGGCGAGGTCCGCGGCGAGGGTCTCCTCGTCGAGCGGCCGCAGCAGCGCGTCACGGGCACGGGCATGGGCCAAGCGGAACTCCAGCAGCGCACCGGTCGGCATGCTGCCACCCGCGCGGCCCAGCGCGATGCGGGCGGGTGTGAACCGTCGCAACGGATGCCAGACGGCGGGTTGGACTGCGGTCTCCATAGCTAGGAAGGCAAGGTCAGGACGGGCTCCCGTCGCCCGTCGCACGCAGACCGGCAAGGATACCCGCCATATCGAGCGCGGTGCGCGCCGCTTCGATGCCACGGTTGGTCTCCGGTGCGAGGCAACGGGCGTCGGCCTGCGCGACGGTGGCGACGGTGAGCACCTCGTGGATCATGGGGACGCCCGACTCGACCGCGATGTGCATCAGCGCGTCGGTGACTGCCTCGCCGATGTGCTGCGCGTGGGTCGTCTCGCCTTGCCAAAGCAGCCCGAGGCAGACCACGGCGCGGGGGCGGTCGACGGAACGGCGGGCAACGACCGCCGCGGCGACCGGGATCTCGAACGCGCCGGGCACGCGGACGACCTCGACCTCGGCCTTGGCCGCGACGAACTCGGCCTTGGCGGCGCGGACCATGCCGTCGACGTGCTTGGCGTTGTAGCGCGAGGCGACGATGACGAAGCGGCCGCCGGTGGCGGGCTTGCGGGCGGACTTCCGGTGGGCGCGAAGCATCGGCGGAGCTTCCTTCCGGGACGCCGGGTTGGCAGCAAGAATCCTGCGGTCCGGACAAGCCGTCGGACCGGACGGTGCAGCTCCGAAGCTTCCGAACCCCACGGTCTGCCAACGCCGCTCCTCACCGCGGGGCTGGGCTCAGGCCGGCATTCCGGGCGAAGACGTCCCAATCCTTCGCGGTAGACCGGAGAAGCGCTGCCAGCGGCGACTTCGAGCCGTCAACTTGACACAGCCGCTTCGATGGCAACGCTGGTGTCAGTCTTCCACCATGTGCTCGCACCTAATCCTGGTTGATGCCCCGGCACGGAGGTTGTGTGCCAGCGGCTGGCTGGCGAGACAGCGGCGATGGGCGGCTTGGGTGGGCCTGGTCCTGTGCCTGGGCGTCGATTACCGGGCGGCAGCGCAGGGGATGTTCTACGGCCGGAACACGAGCGCCACGATGGTCCTCAATGCGGACGGCTCACCGTTGAGAAAGGCGGTCGGCAGGGTCGAGATCATCGTCGGAGGCGAGGTTCTGTCCGGTCCAGAGTACACTTTGGTGGCGGACGGTCTGTTCGATTTCGGGGTGTTGACGGTTCCCGGTGCCGGCCCTGGTAAAATGGTGTCGGCCACGGTCCGCGCCTGGGATAGCGATCATGGCGCCACTTTCGCCGCGGCTCGCGCCGGATTGGTCGGTCAAGGCAGTTGGACATACGACCTCTTACTTGGCGGTGGTGATCTCCCTCCGACCGAGATGATCGATTTCAAAGAACTCACGCTACAGGGGTGCATCGGCAGAGAGATCCCGCTTCCGGGCCATGCGGAGGTCCAAGAGGGGCAGCCAGTCTACTATGGATGGCCATGGGAAGGAGATCCGGCAATCATCTCCGGCGTACACCTGCCGACTTTGGCTATCAACCAGCGCCCCGTTTTTCCCGTGCTCGGGTCTCCGACAGGGCTGGCGCTGGGATCGTTGACGTACGTCAGCAACCGGTTGGCCTATGTTCCCTCGCCTCGGACCTATGGCACCGACGCGGTCTATTATCAGGTCGATCGCACGGGTTGTTTCGGGACGGGGGTCGGGAACGGGGTTGTGTTCTTCGAGATCCAACCTTCGCCCGCCCGCTTCAAGCCGACGCTCTTCATCGCATCCGGCAAGCCCGGCCTGCTCGGCCTGGATGGTCATCGCTACCGCATCGAGAAGTCGGCCGACCTGTCGGCGTGGGCGTCGGCCGGCGAGGTGACGGGCAATTTCTCCGAGGTGGACCTCTCGCCCTTCCTCGCGCCCGGAGACCGCGCCCAGTTCATCCGCGCAACCGAGTCCACCCCTCCGTGACCCGGTAGGCGCTGCTCCGATCCCGTCGGACGCCGCGAAAAACATTGCTGACCGGGCGTTCGGATCCGGGGCAGGGTGCCCTCCCGACCATGAAACGCCTCCTCCTGACCCTCCTTGTGGCCGCGTCGTCCTTGCTCGCGGCCGACCTCAGCTCGTTCAACGGCATCTGGGTCATCAAGTCCGCCGAGATGAACGGTGCCGACGTGTCGGGCGTCGGCTTCGACGGCATCGTGATGACCCTCAAGGACGGCTCGTATGTGTTCGAGAACGGCGGCGAGACGGCCAAGGGCAGGTTCACCGTGGACTTCACCAAGTCGCCGGCGACGATGGATTCGACGGAGACGGAGGGCCAGAACGTCGGACGCGAACTGGCCTCCATCGTCGAGCTGACCCCGGACGGTTGGCGCGCGAACTACGCGTTCCAAGGAGGCCGGCCGACCGAGTTCAAGACGAGCCAGGACAGCGGATTCGTCCTCACCACCTACAAGCGCAAGCCCGGCACCGAGCCGGCGGTGAAGCCTCTCCGGGCGCTGCTGATCGCGGGCGGCTGCTGCCACGACTACGCCCAGCAGAAGGACCTGTTGAAGGCGGGGCTCGAGGCCCGGGCGAACGTGACGGTGGACGTCATCTATTCGCCCGACAGCAGCACGAAGCCGCCGCTGCCCATCCTCGGCAATCCGGATTACGCGAAGGGATACGACGTGGTCATCCACGACGAGTGCGGCTCGGACATCAGCGATAAGGCAGTCGTCGAAGGCGTGCTCAAGCCGCACCGCGACGGCATCGCCGGCGTGAACCTGCACTGTGCGATGCACAGCTACCGCATCGGCGACCCCAACGACCCGGCCAAGACCGGCACGCCGCACGCCTTCTGGTTCGACTACCTCGGTCTCCAGTCCAGCGGCCACGGCCCGCAGAAGCCGATCGCCATCGCTTACCTCGATACGGCCCACCCGATCACCAAGGGTCTGGGTGATTGGACCACCATCGACGAAGAGCTCTACAACAACATCCAGGTCTGGGGCCGCGCGAAGGCGCTCGCCCGTGGCAAGCAGGTGCCCGGCGACCGGCCCGGCCAGAACGACGCCACGGTCGTCTGGACCCATGAATACGGCCCCAAGAAGGCGCGCGTCTTCTCCACGAGCATCGGCCACAACAACGCCACGGTGGCCGACGCGCGCTACCTCGACCTCGTCGCCCGCGGCCTGCTGTGGAGCACCCGGCACTTGGATGACGACGGCCGGCCAGCCGCCGGCTACGGCCCCGGCGGGAGGTGATCCTTAGCCCGCGGGCAACTGAGGTCCGACGCAACGCATGAAACGGATCCTTCTCCTCGCCCTGTTGCTGATCGGCGGGCTCCGGTCCACCGCTGCCACCAACGTCTGGTTCTCGCCGACCGGCACCGGGGACGGTTCCGCCGCCGAACGGGCCCGCCGCTGGGATGTCCTTTTCGTGAGCCGGGTGCTGTTGAGCAGCCGTCCGGGGACCGATCCGGACGTGACGCTGCATTTCCTGCCCGGCGAGTATCTCACCGAGCCGGTGAACACCGCGGCCACGAAGCCGAGCCCGTTCCGGTTGTCGATGATCGGCCACGGCGCGCGCCCCGAGGATGTCGTGCTGAAGCTCAAGCCGAACTATCCGTTGGGCAGCGATCCGCGCGGCTATCAATACGTGTCGGTCGTGGACCTCGCGCGGAACCAGGAGTACCTGCGCCGGTTCGTCGCGGAGAACATGACCTTCGACGGCAATTGGGACGCGCAGACCGACCACAACTCCGCCGCCTATCTCCGCGGCTACAAGAACTCGCCTCTGTGGGTCCGGGCACGCACCGGCCGGATCCGGAACGTGATCGTGCGGAACCACGGCGCGCACGGGCTGATGCCGCAGATGCCCGGGGACAGCCCTTCCGGCGTGGAGATCTTCCCGCTCACGGTGTTCACGATCGACGAAGGCCAGGCGCCGGAGGACGGAGATGCGGCCCCGTGGGTGGTGGAAGACTGCGAGATCACGGGGCTGCACTCGGTCTACTGGGGCTATGCGACCATGGTGATGGCCCAGGCCGCGATCACGGCGGACACACCCAAGGCGTCGCTCGATGACCCGAAGCGCCGGCTCATCGTGGTGCGGCGGTGCCAGGTGCGGGGCATCCCGGCCCATGGCGCGCCCATCGGCTTCGGCACGGCGGGAGGGACGCTATGGGACGGTCGCGGCTTCAGCAGCGGGCGGGTGGTGTTCGCCGACAACGTGGTGCTGAACGCCGGCGCGGGCCTCAACGTGGACACGGGCATCACCGGGCCGCTCGAGGTGACCAACTCCGTGTTCCTCGACGTGGGCACCACGATGTATTGCGGCACCGCCGGAAAGTATCCGCACCAGAGCGGCTTCACCGTGAACGGCAACAGCGTGCGGCTCGTGGGACGGCTGCCCATGAAGCTCTACCGGGACATCGGCCCCGGCGATGTCCTGGGCGAGCAGTATTCCCGGGACGCCTCGGGCCTCATCGTCAACGGCGTGCTCGACCGTCTCGATTTCTCGGGCAATTGGATCACCGCCCGGCCCCGGTCCCAGTTCGACGTGGCGAACCCCGGGCCCGGAGCCAACGCGCGGTTCCGCGTGCTCCACAAGGTCGCTTCGGAGGCCGTCTTCGACGACGCCGCCCAGACCGCGATGCCGCGTTTCGACGGCCGCGACGTCGCCGTGTTGGATAACGCGGTATCCGAGACGGCCTTCGACTTCGGATCCCAGCGGCGGATCAAAGGCGGGCGCCATCCGTCCTTCGGACCTGGATCCGAGCCCGCGCTCCAGAACCTGCGCGCGACCACGATGATGGCGGATGGCTTCGAACCCGCCGGCGCGGTGGAACGGGTCCGCCTCCGGGTGTTCCCGGACGGACGTTTCATCGGCGCGGAGGAGCTGGTGCTGGGCCGGCCCGAGCGCACAAAAGAGCCAGGGATGCTCTCGATCCGTGCGCGTCTGGCCATCCAACCCACGCCCGCCTCGCGACTCAAAGGAACGCAACCCATCAAAGGTCGGCGTCTTTGGCTCGAGGTGCTTCCCGGCAGCCGTCATCCCCAGCGGCTGTCAGCGGAGACGGACGCCAAGGGATTCGCGACGTTCCGCTATCCGGTGGATCCCCGCGTGGACGGCGTCGACCTCTATCGCGCCTGGGCCGACGGACCGGAGGGCAAGGCGGACGGATGGGATGAGTTCGCGGACGCTTGGGCGACGGCCTCGGCGGCGCTCGGCACCACGGTGTCGGTGAGCGCCCAGCCCGACGTGGCGGATGCGCGTTACGGCCGGCCAGCGCGGCTGAAATTCGTCCGGACCGGGCGTCTGGACCGGGCGTTGACCGCGAGCTGGACCACCAGCCTTGGAGCCGAGGCGGCCCGCCCAGGGCGGGACTTCACCGTCCGCGGCGCAAAGGGCACGCAGGTGGTCTTCCCGGTCGGCCAAGCCGAGGTGGCGGTGGAACTGGTCCCGCGGGAGGGAAAGACGCACGAGAGCCGCGTCACCGCGGTGACCATCGCGCCGGGCGAAGGCTACGCGCCGGGCGAGATGCCGAGCGCGTCCGTCGTGGTCTACGATCCGCCACCACCACCGTCCGCAGCGCCGGCGAAGTGATCCCGCCGCCAGGACAGGCGTCGGTGTGTCCCCACGGTCTCCACCGGATAGTGCCCCCGAGGCCCCTGCTCAGTTCTTCGTTGACGTAGTCACTCTGCGCTACAAAGTGCCGGTATGAACGAAGCGGCCGCGCGCGAACATCTCCAGACCATCCGGACATTGATGGAGCGGACGGCGATCTACCGGCGTGCGCTCGCCCCGATGATGCTGGCGGCCGGGGTTCTCGGCGTGGTCGCTGCGGCGGTCGGATGGTCGGTGCCTTTGGACGGGGCCTGGGGGTTCTTCGCCCTTTGGATCGGCACCGCCGTGGTCGTCGTCGGGATCTCGTCCGCGTTGATCCGACGCGAGGCGATCGGTGCGGCGGAACCGTTCTGGACGCCGCCGACCCGACGCGTCGCCCAAGCCGTGCTGCCCGTGGTCGTCGCCGGGGGGGCGGTCACCGTCCTTTTCCTGCGGTCGGGATCCGGTGACGGGCGGTGGATCGCGATCACGGTGCCGCCGGTCTGGATGCTGTGCCACGGGCTGGGCCTGCACGCCGCCGGGTTCTTCATGCCGCGCGGGATCCGCTGGCTCGGATGGGCATTCGTGCTGTTGGGCGGGATCCTCGTGCTCACCGGGCCGGCGCTGCCGACGGACCTCGCCTCCATCCGGGGCGCGCATCTCGTGATGGGAGCGACCTTCGGGCTCGGGCATCTCGCGTACGGGCTCTACCTGAGGGCGACGGAGAAGGGGTCTCCCGCGTGAACCCGGAGCCGTTCCTCCAACTTGACCGCGTGATCCACGAGAAAGGGCGGTTGGCCATCATGTCGCTGCTCGCCGCCGCGCCGGAGCTCTCGTTCACCGATCTCCGCGACGCGCTCGCGATGTCCGACGGCAACGTCATGTCGCATATCCGCACGCTGCAGGAAGCCGGCTACGTCGGGGTCACGAAATCGTTCCGGGAAAGCCGCCCGTTGACGACGTGCTCGTTGACCGCCGCCGGACGGACGGCGTTCGAGGCCTACATCGGGTTCCTCGAGCAGATCGTCGCGCAGGCCCGCCGGGCGTGAACCTCATTTGCCATCCTTCAAAATCGTGCGACCAGTGACTCTGCGATACAAAGCATTCTATGGATATCCTCCGTGCTGACCATCTCGGGATGTGTTTCGGCGTCCGCGACGCCATCGCTCTCGCCAAGTCCGAAGCGGCGCGCCGTCCGATCACGGTCCTCGGCGACCTCGTCCACAACGCGACGGTCGTCGACGACCTCCGGGAGCGCGGCGTCCGGTTCGAGCGCCGCACCGAGGCGCTCGCCACGCCGACGGTCATGATCACCGCCCACGGTGCGAGCGACCGGTTGCTCGCCGAGGTGCGGGGCAGGGGGCACACCGTGGTCGAGGCCACGTGTCCGCTGGTGCACCACGCCCACCGTTCGCTGGCGGCGTTGGTGAGGGACGGTTTCCATCCGGTCGTCATCGGGCAACGCGGCCATGTGGAGGTGCGCGGGCTGACCGAGGACCATCCGGGCTGCGACGTCATCCTGTCCGAAGCCGACCTCGAGGCGATGGCTCCGCGGCCGCGCTTCGGTGTCGTGTCGCAGACCACGCAACCGGTCGCCCGGGTGCGGGCCTTGGTGGCGGCGTTGCGGGCACGGTTCCCGGAGTCGGAGGTCGTGTTCCGCGACACCGTCTGCCAGCCCACGAAGCAACGCCAACGGGCCGCGGAGGACCTCGCGTCCCGTTGCGACGTGGTCGTCGTCATCGGCGGGTCGCAGAGCAACAACACCCGGGAGTTGGTCGCGACCTGTGCCCGCTTCTGCGACCGCGTCCATCACGTCCAATCCGCGGCGGACCTGCAGGAGGGATGGTTCGACGACGACGGCACCGTCGGCATCACCGCCGGCACTTCGACACCGGACGACATCATCGACGAGGTCGAGGAGTCCTTGGAGCGCATCGCCGCCCGGGCGATCCACTACGCGCTGGCCGAGGCCTGAGGTAGGGCATCATGCCGCAGGTTGGATCACCCTGTTGAAGCGGCTTGGACAGACGGTCGCAGCAACCGTCGCCCCGGCCGGCTGCGCCGTCGGGGACGAACGAAGGGATGGGAGAGCCCGCTGCGAAGACCCCGGAGCGGAGGCGTCAGGACGGACCCAAAGGTCCGCCCTGACGGCTTCCTGCACGGCCGGTCACTCCGCGACGAAGCGGAAGTATCCGGTCACCTGTCCGGCGGACACATCGACCGAGACCGCACCGGACGGGCCGACGGTCACGGTAGACAAGGATCGCCAATCGGCTTCCTCACCGAGATTTTCGCACCATTCGATCACTCCGGTGCTGCCGGCCGGTGCCTGCAAGAGGAGTTGCGGCAAGAGCTGGGCGTGGACCGGGGCCGCCGCCTTGCGCGCACCACCACCGGGGATCTCCGAGGCCGCCGGGATATCGAAATGGTCCGGCACCATGCGGAGAGCGAGAACGAAGTCGTCGGAGGTGGTGGTCACCCTCGGAGTCACGGTCACGGTCACCGTCGCCACGGCGGAGTCGGTCTTCCCGTCGTTCACCCGGTACGTGAACGTGTCGGTGCCCTTGAATCCGGTCTTCGGCGTGTAGCTGCGGTCCGCCGTGCTGGAGCCGCGGAGGATGCCGTTCTGGGGCGGGGTCAGGACGGTGAACTTCAGCGTGTCGTTGTCCACGTCGGTGCCGTTCAGCTTGAACGTGACCGACTTGGACTGGGACGTCGTCACGGCCTGGTCGACGGCGACCGGAGCGTCGTTCACCGGGGTCACCGTGATCTCCACCGTCACCGCGTCGGAATCCGCCGCGCCGTCGTTCACCCGGAACTTGAAGCTGTCGGTCCCGTTGAAATCGGCTTTCGGCGTGTACAACGGGGTCGAGCCGGTGCCGGTGAGCGTCCCGTTCTTCGGCTGGGCCACGATGATGTAGGTCAACGGGTCCTTGTCCTCATCGGTGCCGGCGAGCGTCACCTTCAGGGCCGTGTCCTCGGCGGTCGTCACCTTCTGGGCGATGGCCACCGGCGCCTTGTTGGCCCGGGTCACGGTGATGGTCACCGTCTCGGCCGGGGAATCCAGCTTCCCGTCGTTCACCTTGAAGGTGAAGGTGTCGGTGCCGGAGAACTTCGCGTTGGGCACATACGTCCGCTGGGCAGCGGCGGACCCGAAGATGCCGCTCCGCAGCACGCCGTTCTTGGGCGGGGCGACGACGATGTAGGTGAGCGGGTCGTTCTCGACGTCGGCACCGGACAGGCGGAGCGGCAGGGACTTGCCCTCGACGGTGGCGAGGCTCTGGCCGAGGGCCTTCGGGGCGTCGTTCACCGCGGCGATGACGATGCCGACCGAGACGGTGGCGGAGTCGAGCTTCCCGTCGTTGACCTTGAACGTGAAGCTGTCCGTGCCGTTGTAGTTCGTGCCCGGCGTGTAGGTCCGGGCCGCTCCGGTGCCGGTCAAGCTGCCGTTCTTCGGGCCGGCGACGATCGTGTAGGACAACACATCGCCGTCCGCGTCCGTGCCCTCGAGGCGGATCGGGAGCGCGGTGTCCTCGGTGCCGTTGGCGACCTGCGCGACGGCGACGGGCGCGCGGTTCACCGGCGTGACCTTGATGGTCACGACGGCGGCATCGGAGTCGGCCTTCCCGTCGTTCGCCTTGAAGGTGAACGTGTCGGTGCCGCTGAAATCGGTCTTCGGCGTGTAGGTCCGGTTGGCACCGGAGCCGGTCACCGTTCCGTTCTTGGGAACGGCCACGATGGAAAAGGTCAGCGCGTCGTTCTCCACGTCGGTGGCGGCGAGCTTGACCGCGACCGGCGTGCCCGCAGGGGTGGTGACCGACTGGGCGGCCGCGATCGGCGCGTCGTTCACCGCGGCGATTACGATGGCGATGGTCGCCACCTCGGAGTCGAGCTTCCCGTCGTTGGCTTTGATGGTGAAGCTATCGGTGCCGTTGTAGTCGGCTTTCGGGGTGTAGGTGCGGTTCGCGCCGGTGCCGGAGAGCGTGCCGCTCTTCGGTTGGGTAACGATGGCGAAGGTCAACGGGTCGTTCTCGACATCGGTGCCGGCGAGCTTGATCGCGACCGCGGTGTCCTCGGAGGTCGTGACCACCTGTGCGACCGCCTTGGGCGCATCGTTCACGGGGGTGACGGTGATGGCGACGGTGGCGGCATCGGAATCGAGCTTGCCGTCGTTGGCCTTGAAGGTGAAGGAATCGGTGCCGTTGAAATCGGCTTTCGGGGTGTAGGTGCGGTTGGCACCGGTGCCCGAGAGCGTGCCGTTCTTCGGTTGGGCCACGATGGCGAAGCTCAACGTTTCGTTCTCGGTGTCCGTGCCGGCGAGTTTCAGGGCGACCGAGGTGTCCTCGGCCGTGGTGACCGCCTGCGCGACCGCTTTGGGCGCATCGTTCACCGCGGTGACGACGATGGCGACGGTGGCGACGGTGGAATCGAGCTTCCCGTCGTTGGCTTTGAAGGTGAAGGAGTCGGCGCCGTTGAAGTCGGCTTTCGGCGTATAGGTCAGGTTCTCGCCGATGCCGGTCAACACGCCGTTCTTCGGCTGCGCCACGACGGTGAACGTGAGCGCGTCCTTTTCCACGTCGGTCGCGGCCAAGGTGATCTTCACCGCGGTGTCCTCGGGTGTCGTCACCGTCTGCGTGCCGGCGACGGGTCTGTCGTTCACGGCCGTCACCGTGATCCCGATGGTGGCGACGGCGGAATCGAGCTTCCCGTCGTTGACCTTGTATGTGAAGGGGTCGGTGCCGTTGAAGTCGGGGTTTGGAGTATAGGTCAGGTTCGCACCGGTGCCGGAGAGCGTGCCGTTCTTCGGCGGCGCGACGATGATGAAGGTCAGCGGGTCGTTCTCGGCGTCGTCGCCCACCAGTTTGACGGCGACCGGGACGTCCTCGGCGGTGGTGAAGCTCTGCGTGAGCGTCCTCGGCGCGTCGTTCACCGGGGTGACGACGATGGAGACGGTGGCGACCGCGGAATCGAGCTTCCCGTCGCTGGCCTTGAAGGTGAAGGAATCGGTGCCGCTGAAGTTGGACTGCGGGGTGTACGTCCGGTTCGCTCCGGTGCCGGTGATCGTCCCGTTCTTCGGAGCGGTGACGATGGTGAAGACGAGCGGGGCGTTCTCCGGGTCCTTGCCGACGAAGTTGATCGGGACGCCGACGTCCTCGGGCGTGGTGACGGATTGGCCGGCGACGGTCGGCGCCAAGTTGATGGCGGTCGAGTTGAGGCGGAGGCCCTTGAAGTTGTCCAAACCGGGCGGCGGCGTCAGGTCGCCGCCGAGCCCGACGACATCGAAGGTGACCGAAGCGAAGCCCGTGCCCGCTGCTTGGGCGAGGGCGTAGGTCGCGCCGACAGTTACGTCCCAAGCGCGCACCGTGATGGCCGCGGTGCCGCCGGCCGGGACGCCCGGGACCGAGAGCACGCCGGCGGCGAACACGCCGTCCGCTGCGAGCGTGTTCTTGGCCGTGCTGAGCAGGATGTCGCCGAAGAGCACCTCGAAGCGGCCCTTGGCGACCGGGAGCTTGAGCCCGTCGACGCCGAGCAGCGGCGAGAGCGTGGCCGAGTTCTTCGCGTTGAAGGAGCCGCCTCCTGCGACCGGTCTCCCGGCGAGACGGATGCCCTTGAAGTTGTCCAAGGCCGGCGGCGGCGTGAGCCCGCCGCCGAGGCCGACGACATCGAACGTGGCCGATCCGAACCCGAACCCCGCGGCCTGGGCGAGGGCGTAGGTCGCGCCGGCGCCGACGTCCCATGCCCGGATGGTGATGGCCGCGGTGCCGCCCGCGGGGACGCCGGGGACGCTGAGCACGCCGTCGCTGAAGACGCCGTCCACGTCGAGCCGGTCGTTCAGCATGCTCAGCAGGGTGTCGCCGTGGAGGATCTCGAAGCGACCGTTCGCCACCGTGAGCTTCGAACCGTCCGCTGCGAGCAGCGGCGAGGCGGTGGCGGAGTTCTTGGCGTTGAAGGTGCCCGCGACCGTGGTGGTGCCCGAGGCGAGACGGATGCCCTTGAAGTTGTCCATCGCCGGCGGCGCGGTCAGCCCGCCGCCGAGGCCGACGACAGGGAATGTCGAGGACCCGAAGCCGAATCCCGCGGCTTGGGCGAGCGCGTACGTCGCGCCGGCCCTGGTGTCCCAAGCGCGGACGGTGATGGTCGCGTTGCCGCCGGCGGCGACGCCCGGGACGGTGAGCACACCGAGGGAGAAGACGCCGTCAACCACCAAGGTCTTCTCCGCGGTGTTGAGCACCGTGTCGTTGTAGACGACCTCGACGCGACCGGTGGCGACGGGGAGTTTGGTGCCGTCCGGCGCGAGCAGCGGCGAGGCGGTCGCCGAGTTCTTGGCGTTGAAGGTGCCGCCCGACACGACCGTTCTCCCGGCGAGACGGATGCCTTTGAAGTTGTCCAAAGCCGGCGGAGCGGTCACCCCGCCACCGAGACCGGTGACCGAGAAGGTGGACGAACCGAAGCCGAAACCGGCCCCCTCGGCGGCGGCGTAGGTGGCCCCCGCACCCACATCCCAAGCGCGGACGGTGAGGGTGGCGTTGCCGCCGGCGGCGACGCCGGGGACGGTGAGCACCCCGAGGGAGAAGACGCCGTCGACCACCAAGGTCCTCTCCGCGGTGTTGAGCACGGTGCCGTTGAAGAGCACCTCGACGCGTCCGGCGGCGACCGAGAGCTTGGAGCCGTCATCGGCGAGCAGCGGCGAGGCGGTGGCCGAGTTCTTGGCGTTGAAGGTGCCGCCGGACACGACCGTCTTCCCGGCGAGACGGATGCCTTTGAAATTGTCCAATGCGGGAGGAGCGGTCACCCCGCCGCCGAGACCGACGACCGAGAAGGTCGACGACCCGAAACCAAATCCCGCGGCCTGCGCAAGGGCATAGGTCGAGCCGGCGCGGGTGTCCCAGGCGCGGACGGTGAGGGTGGCGTTGCCGCCCGCCGCGGCGCCGGGGACGGTGAGCACACCGAGGGAGAAGACGCCGTCGACCACCAAGGTCTTCTCCGCGGTGTTGAGCACCGTGTCGTTGAAGAGGACCTCCACGCGGCCGGTGGCGACGGGGACCCTGGAGCCGTCATCGGCGAGCAGCGGCGAGGCGGTGGCCGAGTTCTTGGCGTTGAAGGTGCCGCCGATGACAATCGTGCGGTCGGCCAAACGGATCCCCTTGAAGTTGTCGAGCGCGGGGGGCGGGGACAGGTCGCCGCCAAGCCCGGCGACCTGGAAGGTGGACGACCCGAAGCCGAAGCCGGCGGCCTGGGCCAGTGCATAGGTCGCTCCGGCACCGGTATCCCAGGCGCGGACGGTGATCGTCGCAGTTCCGCCTGCAGCGACCCCCGGGACGGTGAGAACGCCGGCGGTGAACACGCCGTCGACCGCCAGGGTGTTCTTGGCGGTGTTGAGCACCTTGTCGCCGATGAGGACCTCGAAACGGCCGGTAGCGGCGGAGAGCTTGGTCCCGTTCGCCGCGAGCAGAGGCGAGAGCGTGCCGGAGTTCTTGGCGTTGATGGTGCCCTGCGCGACGGCGGAGAGGACCGACGCGAGGAGGCTGAAGACCAACAGGAATCGTTTCATTGTGCAGCGGGATAACGGCGTTTCCTCAGGCGGATGTCATCAACGGAGCCCCGGGACCGGTTCCTACACCGTCCTCGATCGATCGGACGGAAAGAGGTCGGGCGCGGAAGGCCTGGAATCTTGCTGATTGTGATGTGAGATAGCCCTATCGGCCGTATGAGGGCAATCGCCAAACTTGGTGGGCTTCGTCACATGTCGGTGTCGGCCCCGGTCCGCCGGCCCCGACCGGGGGCGAGGTGGCGCGCGCGTTGACCGGTCCGGCCCTGCCGACCATCGTGGGTCGCGTGCCTAGGCCCACCGATATCCGCGTCACCGGCGCGACGCTCTGGTTCTTGCCGGTCCGGACCCGCGTCCCGCTCAAGTTCGGGACGGAGACCCTGACCAGCGTGACCTGCGCGCGCGTCCGCCTGCGCGTCGTCGACGCCCGTGGCGTCACCGCCGAAGGCTGGGGGGAGACGCCGCTCAGCGTGCAATGGGTCTGGCCGAGCCCGCTGCCTTATGCCGGCCGCCACGAGGCGTTGAAGGATCTCTGCGTCCAGCTCGCGCACGCGTGGAGCGGTTCCGGGGCGGCCGGCCATCCCATCGAGCTCGGGCACGATTTCGCGGAACACATCCTGCCGGGTCTGCTCGCCGGTTTCAATGAGCGAAGGAAGGCGGCCGACGATGCCGGCATCGACCCGTCCATGCCGTGGCTCGCCGCGCTCGTGTGCTGCTCCGCCTTCGACCTCGCGCTGCACGACGCCTTCGGCGAGCTCCACGGGCGTCCGACCTACTCGACCTACACCGGCGAGTTCTTGTCGCGCGATTTGTCCGACTTCGTCGAACCAGATTCCGCCGGAATCTCTTTCGCGGGAAGGCATCCGGCCGACTTCCTCGTCGCCTACCCGCCCGCGAAGCTGCTGGCGTGGCATCTCGTGGGCGGGGCGGATCCGCTCGAGGCGACCGACCTCGACGGCTCGGAGCCCGATGACGGGCATCCGGTGCTGCTCGCGGACTGGATCCGACGCGACGGCCTGCGCGCGCTCAAGGTGAAGCTCCGCGGCACCGATGCCCCGTGGGACCTGGCGCGTCTCGTGAAGGTGGGGACGCTCGCGTTGCCCGCCGGCGTGGATCTGCTCACTGCCGACTTCAACTGCACCGTCACCGATCCGGGCTACGTGTGCGACATCCTCGACCGGCTGGCGGCCGACCATCCGCGGATCTCCGCCCGGCTGCGCTACGTCGAGCAGCCGTTCCCCTACGACCTCGAGCGGTTTCCGCTCGATGTGCGGACGGTGAGCGAGCGCAAGCCGCTGTTCCTCGATGAGAGCGCGCACGACTGGAAGATGGTCCGCCTCGGCCGCTCGCTCGGCTGGACGGGCGTCGCGCTGAAGACCTGCAAGACGCAGACGGGCGCCCTCCTCGCCGCCTGCTGGGC
>CANGMH010000062.1 GCA_947454005.1 Verrucomicrobiota bacterium | reverse complement strand
GTCCTCCACCTCGCCGTCGGCGGCCGTGCCGACGGAGGTCAGCCCGCCCGCGGTGCTGATCCGGAAACGCGCGCCGTGGTTCGCCCCCACCGTCGCCCCCACCGGCACCGGCACGCTCAGGTTCACGACGGTGCTGCCGCCCACCGGCACCGTCACGCTTACCTCGGTCAACGCCTCGCCGGCGTCGAGGAAGTCGCCGTCGTTGTTCCAGTCGAAGAATGCGTCGAGCTTCGCCGTGCCGCCGCCGGTCAAGCTCACCGTCACCGGCAACGTCGCCGTCTGACCCTGCGTGAAGGTCACACCCGTGAAGTTCACCCCGTCCTCGTCGTCCGCCGAGCCCATGTTCGTCGTGTCGTCCGCCGTCGCGCCCGCGCCCTGCAAAAGCCCCGTGTCCGCGTCCACCGTCGAACCCAGCTTCAAAGAGTTGATCAATGAATGGCTCGGCCCGCCGCTGGCCAGCAGGGTCTCGTAGTTGTTCGCCCCCGTCCCCGCACCCGTGTCCGGCAGGTCGCCGTAGTCCTTGCCCACCGTCAGCGACGGGGTCTTGTAGTCCTCGATCTCACCGTCGGCCGCCGTGCCCGAGGTCGGCCCGTCGCTGCCCGCCGTGCTCAAACGGAAGCGCGCGGCCAAGGCCGTGCCCGTCGTCGCCCCCACCGGCACGCTCACCAACAAGCTGTTGTTCCCGGCCACCAAGCTCACGTTCGTCGCGACCACCTCGCTGCCCGCCTCGAAAGTCCCGTTGTTGTTCCAGTCGACCCATGCGTTCAGCAGGCCCGTCCCGGAAGAGTTGACCGTCAAGGTCGCCGTGGCCCCTGTCGTCAGCGCCGGGAAGGTCACCCCGTCCTCGTCGTCCGAGCCCGTCGTGTCGTCGCCGTCCGCGTTCGTGGACGGCACACCGTTGGCCTCCGAGTCGATCAAAGTGCCCAAGCGCAGCGTCCCCACTTGGTGCCGTGGCGCGTTCGCCGCCGTCCCGCCGCCGGTCGTGGCGAACGTCGTCCCCGTGATCGACAGGTCGCCGTAGTCATAGGTCACCGGAGCCGCGACGGTCACCAGATAGTCCTCCACTTCGCCGTCGGCAGCGGAGCCGGTCGCGACCGCGGTGCCCGCGGTGCTGATCCGGAACCGCGCACCGTGGTTCGCCCCCACCGTCGCCCCCGCGGGCACCGGCACGCTCAGGCTCACCACCGTGCTCCCGCCCACCGGAACCGTCACCGACACCTGCGTGAGCGCTTCACCCGTGTCCAAGAAGTCGCCGTCGTTGTTCCAATCGAAGAACGCGTTGAGCTTCGCCGTGCCGCCCCCGGTCAGTGCCACCGTCACCGGCAACGTCGCCGTCACGCCCTGAGTGAAGGTCACCCCCGTGAAATCCACGCCGTCCTCGTCGTCCGCCGAGCCGGTGTTCGACGCGTCGTCCGCCGTCGCCGTCCCGTTCTGTAGCGTGCCGGTCTCCGGATCCACCGTCGCCCCGAGCTTCAGCGAGTTGATGATGGAGTGGCTCGGGCCGCTGTCGGTGGACAGCGTGTTGTAGTTGTTCGCGCTGGTGCCGGCTCCGGTGTCGGGCAGGTCGCCCCAATCGGTGCCGGTCACGACGACCATGTAGTCCTCGATCTCACCCGAGACCGCGGTGCCGGTGGTCGCCGCGTCGCTGCCGGCAAGACTGAGTCGGAAGCGGGCCGCCAGCGGCGTGCCCTTCACCGCCCCTGCCGGGGGGGTGACGGACAACAGGTTGGAGCCCGGGGTATTCCAAGCGCCACCGTTCGCCATCGTGACGTTGACGGCGATCTGTTCGCCGGCGTCGGCAAAACTGCCGTTGTTGTTCCAGTCGATCCACGCGTTCAGCTTGCCGGTGTTGGGCCCGGTCACCTTCACCGTGATGTTCGCCGCCGATCCCGCCACCAACGTCGGGAAGGTCACGCCGTCCTCGTCGGGGCCCGTCGCCAAGTCGTCCCCGTCCGCGTTCGTCGAGGGCTGGCCGTTGGCCTCGGCATCGATGGTGGAGCCCAGCCGCAGGGTGCCGGTCGCGCCGATCTGGTGGCGGGGAGCGTTCGCCGCCGTGCCGCCGCCGGTCGTGTTGAAAGAACCGGTGGCGACCTGCAGGTCGCCGTAGTCATAGGTCACCGCCCCGCAGGCCACCGTCGTGACCGTGACGTCGTCGGCCACCATGTAGCCGGTCACGCCGTTATAGGCGTTCGCGCTGACCCAAAAGGTCACGCTCGTGGCAGCGGCGGTGAACGTGTAGGAATACTGGGCCCACGGGATGGTGGTGAGCGCGGAGTCGTTCCAGGCCGGGTTGTTGGGGATGAAGTAGCGGCCGTATTCGAAGTTCGCCCCGTTCTGGAACTCCATCGTCATCACGCTGGGATTCCCGGCGGTGTTGTTCACCGAACCGCCCGCCTCGGCCGCCCATACGGAGACGGTGTAGCAATTGCCGATGGTGAGCCCGGTGAGGTTGTTCTGGAGACAGGCGTCGTTGCCCGTGATGACGTCCCCGGAGGAGTAGGCGTAGGCATACTTGGAGCCGCCATGCGCCGCCGTCGAGTTCACCCACCGGGCATCGCCGGCGCTGATCGAACGGACCCAGCTCGCCGGAGTCCCCGAGTTGAAGGTCTGATAAGTCCCGCCCGCAAAGGAACCGGCGCTCGTGAAAGTGCCCGTTTCGAGTCCGGCATTCGCGACTGCCTGGGCCGAACCTCGCCACTGTCCCACAGTCAGACCCGCAACGAGGCCCAGCAGAAGCTGGACAGCCTGCCACCGGGCCGCGGGCCGGCAAAAGAAACCGGGACGTCCCCATGCGGACGATGCGGATCCGACCATCCGCCGGTCGTCGGATCGACCATCGGTGACAGAGCCGCAGACCTCGCTCTTTTCAATCCAAAGAAAATCAGCCGACATAACTGGAGAAAATCCAAAACCACCCCGCCCGGTTCTCAGAACCGCCCGAAGGCACGATCGATGCGACTGGCCAACATCAGCTCAACTTCTCCGATCTCGCCGCATCGGAGTCAAACCACTACGGGTGATGGACAGGCGGGATCATTGTAGGTCCGCATCTTAGGCCGCCGTCGGATGATGCCCCTGTTGTTAAGGCTCTGCGTGAGGAACCCGCCAAGTCCGCCACGCGAAGGGTTTCGGCGACCGTGACGGGGCGACGGCGAAGCACGCGACGGATCGCGGTGACGCGACACGGGGTATGGCTCTGGTCCGCCATGGTGGCCGCAGGCGACGACGACGCGGTGCCCGGCTCGCGATGGCGAGAAGCGAGCGGTCCCGGACTGCTCATGCCGCGGGGGGACCGGTAGGTCCGCCTGCGCGGCAAGGCACGATCACACCTCGGGGTAGATCCACGACCCGCGATAAGGTCGCCTCATCAGGCGGCTGGCCGCGGGATCACCGATGATCTGTTCGGTCGCTCCGTCCCACTCGATGCTCCGTCCCACCCGCGCGGAGATCATGCCGAGCAGCGGCAGCACGGAGGACCGGTGGGCGATCTCGATGCTCGCCACGCCTTTCCGTCCGTCGTCGATGGCGGCCATGAAATCCGCCCAGAGCAGCTTCAGGTTGTGGCCGTCGGGTTGTTGCAGCTGGGAATCCTCGTGGACCACCGGCGCGTTGCCATCGGTCGGATAGAACGTCCAGCCGTCCTGCCATCCGATGTGCAGCATGCCTTTGGTGCCGTAGAAGTAGGCGCCGATGCGGTGCTTCTCCGCGTTGTTCTCGGCGAAGCGCCGATGCTCCCAGGTGCAGGTGAACCGTTCGAACTCGTACACCGCGACCTGATGGTCGGGCGCATCGGTGGTCTGCTCGTCGTCGTTGAGCACCACGGGCCCGGCGACCGGACGTCCCATCGTGGAATACACGCGCTTGGGATACTTCTCGCCGCTCCACCAGAGCACCTGGTCGAGCCAATGGACGCCCCAATCGCCGAGCTGGCCGTTGCCGTAGTCGAGGAACTGCCGCCAGCCGCCGGGATGGATTCGTTTGTTGAAGGGCCGCATCGGCGCCGGGCCGCACCAGCGGTCCCAATCGAGCGTCTTGGGGACCTTCGCGTTCGGTGCGGGGTTCTCGCGGCCGCCGCCGCCGTGCGCGAAGAGGCGGACCATGCCGACGTCGCCGACCGCGCCGGACCTGAGGAACTTCATGCCGCTGACGTGGTGCGGCCCGATGCGCCGGTGCAATCCCACCTGGACCACGCGGCCGCTCTCCCGCGCGGCGCGGAGCATCGCCTTGCTCTCGTCGATGGTGTGGCCCGTCGGCTTCTCCACGAAGACGTGCGCGCCGGCCTTCACCGCGTCGATGGTCTGGAGCGCGTGCCAATGGTCCGGCGTGGCGATGATCACGACCTCGGGCTTCTCCTTCTCCAGCAACTCGCGATGGTCGAGGTACGTCCTGGGCTTGTCGCCGTTGAGGCCCTCGACCTCGTTGGCGGCGAGCTCGCGGATGTCGCTGTCGGCGTCGCACAGCGCGACGACCTTCACGCGTCCGCCGGCGATGGCCTCGCGCAGGATGTTCTTGCCCCACCAGCCGGAGCCGATGAGCGCGGTGCGGAACTTCCGGGCCGGATCGGCCGCCCGGATGAACGGGGCCGCGGTGAAGGCCGCGCCGGCGACGGTGGCGGTCCGGATGAACTGGCGGCGGTCGAGCGTGGATGCGGAGGTCATGGTCGGCGATGGCTTCGGACGCTGCGGTGGACGGCGGTAATCAGACGGATTCCGCGGCGCGGCGCAATGCGCGCCTCCCGCGATGCCCGGGAAATGCCCGCCGGGACATCCGCGACGGGGACGTCAACATTTACACCGCCTTAACAACTCTCCTCTTCCGGCCACACAAAGGCTTAACGCGACCGGGTTCTATTGAGGTCGAAGTTCGGCGGCGGAGTCCGACCGGACGAAAGAACAAAAAACAAAACACGTCACACCAAGGAATCCTATGAAGCTCATCACCAAATCCATCCTCGTCGCCGTCCTCGGCGCCGCCACCCTCACCTCCATCGCCCAGGACGCCGGCCGGCCCGAGCGCCGCGAAGGCGGTCCGCGCCGCGGCGGATCCCCGGTCGTCGCCGCCCTCGACGCCGACAAGGACGGCGAGATCAGCGCACCGGAGATCGCCAACGCCAAGGTGGCGCTCCTCACGCTCGACAAGAACAACGACGGCGCCCTGACCGCCGAAGAGCTCCATCCGGCGCGGCCGGCCCGGCCCGACGGCGCCCCGGCCCCGGACGGCGCGCGTCCGCCCCGCGACGGGGCCGGCCCCGATGGAGCGGGCAAGCGCCCGGTCCCGCCGGTGATGGCCGCGCTCGACAAGAACGGCGACGGCTCGCTGGACGCGACCGAGATCGCCGGTGCCTCCGCCGCCCTCGCGACGCTCGACAAGAACGGCGACGGCAAGCTCACCCGCGAGGAGCTGCGCCCTGCCCGTCCGGAAGGCGCCCCGGATGGCGCCCCTGAAGGCGGCCGCGGCCATGGCGGCCCCGGCGGCCCGGAAGGCAAGAAGGGTCCCCGCGGCCAACGCCCTCCCGCCGGCGAGTGATCCGGAGCAACGACGACATGAAGAACCCCGGGGCGATGCCTCGGGGTTCTTTTTTCATCCGGCGACCGCGCGGGCGCGGATCACTTCGGGTCGTAGTTCAGCCACGGACCGAGCCAACGTTCCATCTCGGCGAGCGGCTTTCCTTTGCGCGAGGCGTGGTCGGCGACCTGGTCGCGGTCGAGCTTGCCCACGGCGAAGTACTTCGACTCCGGATGCGAGAAGTAGAGGCCGCTGACGCTGCTGCCGGGCCACATCGCGAAGCTCTCGGTGAGCCGGATACCGGTCCTGGCCTCCACGTCGAGCAGTTGCCAGAGCGTGCCCTTCTCCGTGTGATCCGGGCAGGCGGGATAGCCGGCGGCGGGCCGGATGCCGCGGTACTGCTCGTCGATGAGCTGTTCGCTCGTGAGGTCCTCGTCTTTGCCGAAGCCCCATTCGTCGCGGACGCGCTTGTGCAGACATTCGGCGAAGGCCTCGGCCAAGCGGTCGGCGAGCGCCTCGGCCATGATGGCGTTGTAGTCGTCGTGCCGCGCCTTGAAGCCCTTCACCACCTCGTCGAGACCGATGCCGGTGGTGACGGCGAAGCCCGCGATGAAATCCGCCGCCGGCTTGGGCGCGATGAAATCGGCGAGCGACCAGTTCGGCGTGTTGTCGCCCTTCTCCATCTGCTGGCGCAGGAAGTGGAGCCGGGTGCGGACGGTCGACCGCGTGTCGTCGGCGTAGACCTCGACGTCCTCGCCGACGCGGTTGGCCGGGAAGAAGCCGTACACGCCCTTCGCGCGGATGAGCTTCTTGGCGATGATCTCGTCGAGCAGCGTGTTCGCGGCGGCGAAGAGCTTGGTGGCTTCCTCGCCGTACTTCTCGTGCCGGAGGATGCCGGGATAACGACCGCGCAGTTCCCAGGTGTGGAAGAACGGCGACCAATCGATGAACCCGCGCAGCGTCTCCAGCGGGAAATCTTCGAGCACCTTCACGCCGGTCTTCTCCGGCCGCGGCAGGTCGTCGAACCTGAGCTTGGCGGAATTCGCTTTGGCCTGGGCGAAGGTCTTGAGCTTCTGCACCTGCCCGGCGTGGGCGGAGCGGGCCTGCTCCTGGTCCTCCCGCAGCTGATCGACGAAGGCGGGTTTCTGCTCGGCGCTGAGCAGCGCGCTGACGACCGGGACGGCGCGCGAGGCGTCGAGCACGTGGACGACCGGCCCGCTGTAACCGGGCGCGATCTTCACCGCCGTGTGGGCGCGGCTGGTGGTGGCGCCGCCGATGAGCAGCGGCAGCTTGCTGCCGGTGCGCTCCATCTCGCGGGCGACGTGCTGCATCTCGTCGAGCGACGGCGTGATGAGGCCGCTGAGACCGATGACGTCGACCTTGTGCTCGACGGCGGCGGCCAGGATCTTCTCGCAGGACACCATCACCCCGAGGTCGACCACCTCGTAGTTGTTACAGCCGAGCACGACGCCGACGATGTTCTTGCCGATGTCGTGGACGTCGCCCTTCACCGTCGCCATGAGCACCTTGCCCTGGGCCTTCACCGCTTGGCCGGCGGCTGCCTGCGCGGCCTTCTCGGCCTCCATGAACGGCGTGAGATAGGCGACCGCCTTCTTCATCACCCGGGCCGATTTCACGACCTGCGGGAGGAACATCTTGCCGGCGCCGAAGAGGTCGCCGACGACGTTCATGCCGGCCATGAGAGGTCCCTCGATGACGAGCAGCGGTTTGCCCAGGAGTTTGCGCGCCTCCTCGGTGTCGGCGTCGACGTGGGCGTCGATGCCCTTGACGAGGGCGTGCTTGAGGCGTTCCTCGACCGGCGCGCTGCGCCAGGCCTCGTCGGCCTTGGTCTCGGCGGTGACACCGGTGGCCTTCTTCTTCAGCTCCTCGCCGTGCGCGACGAGCCGTTCCGTCGCATCGGGACGGCGGTTGAGCAGCACGTCCTCGATGAGGACGAGCAGTTCCTTGGGGATCTGCTCGTACACCTCCAGCATGCCGGCGTTGACGATGCCCATGTCCAGGCCGGCGCGGATGGCGTGGTAGAGGAAGGCGCTGTGCATCGCCTCGCGGACATGGTTGTTGCCGCGGAAGCTGAAGCTGATGTTCGACACGCCGCCGCTGACCTTGGCGAGCGGGAGGTTCTGCTTGATCCAGCGGGTGGCCTCGATGAAGTCGACCGCGTAGTTGTCGTGCTCGGCGATGCCGGTGGCGACGGTGAGGATGTTCGGGTCGAAGATGATGTCCTCGGGCGGGAAACCGACCGTGCCGACGAGCAGGTCGTAGCTGCGCTTGCAGATCTCGCATTTGCGCTGTTTCGAATCGGCCTGGCCCTGCTCGTCGAAGGCCATCACGACCACGGCCGCGCCGTAGCGGCGGATGAGCCGGGCCTGCTCGATGAACCTCGCCTCGCCTTCCTTGAGCGAGATGGAGTTCACGATGCCCTTGCCCTGCAGGCAGCGCAGGCCGGCCTCGATGACCGTCCACTTGGACGAATCGACCATGATAGGGACCTTGGCGATGTCGGGCTCGGCCGCGATGAGGTTGAGGAACCGCGTCATCGCGCCGACGCCGTCCAGCATGCCCTCATCCATGTTGACGTCGATGACCTGCGCGCCGGTCTCGACCTGCTGTTTGCAGATGGCGAGCGCCTCGTCGTAGTTCCCGGCGAGGATGAGCTTCGCGAACTTGGGCGATCCGGTGACGTTGGCGCGCTCGCCGATGTTGATGAAGTTCGTCTCCGGAGTCTGCGTGAACGCCTCCATGCCGCTGAGGCGGAGGTACGGCGCGATCGTCGGCGTCGCGCGCGGCGCGAGGCCGCGGACCGCGTCGGCGATGGCCTTGATGTGCGGCGGCGTGGTGCCGCAGCAGCCGCCGACGACGTTGAGCCAGCCCGCCTCGGCCCAGGGCCGGATCTGCGGCGCGAGCGACTCCGGGGTCTCGGGGAAGCCGGTCGGCGAGAGCGGTTCGGGAAGGCCGGCGTTCGGATAGACGCAGATCGCGGTGTCGACGATGCGGTGGAGCTCCTCGACGTAGGCGCGCATCTCCTTCGGCCCGAGCGCGCAGTTGAACCCGATGGTGACGGGTTTCGCGTGCCGCACCGAGTTCCAGAACGCCTCGACGGTCTGGCCCGTGAGCGTGCGGCCGGAGAGGTCGGTGATCGTGCCGGAGATCATCAAAGGCAACCGCACGCCGCGTTCCGCGAAGACCTCCTCGACGGTGAAGAGCGCGGCCTTGGCGTTGAGCGTGTCGAAGATGGTCTCGACCAGGATGAGGTCGACGTCGCCGTCGAGCAGCGCCTCGACCTGCTCCCGGTAGGCGACGCAGAGCTGCTGGAAGTTCACCGAGCGGAAGCCGGCGTCGTTCACGTCCGGCGAGATCGAGGTGGTCACCGGCATCGGCCCGATGGAGCCGGCGACGAACCTCCGCACGCCGGTCGCCGCCGACACTTCGTCCGCCGCCTTGCGGGCGACGCGGGCGGCGGCGAGGTTCATCTCGCGCGCCAGTTCCCGCAGGAACGGGTCGGCAATCACCGCGTCGAAGTACGCCTGGTCCTTCCGCCCTTCCGCGTGGCGGAAGAAGAAATCGTGCTGCCCGATGGTCGTCGCACCGAAGGTGTTGGTCTCGATGATGTCCGCGCCGGCCTCGAGGTAGTGCCGATGGATCTCCTCGATGACCTGCGGCTGCGTGATCTGCAGCAGCTCGTTGTTCCCCTTCAGGTCCTTGCCCTTCCAATCGGCGAACCGCTCGCCTCGGAACTGCGCCTCGCCCAGACGATACCGCTGGATGACGGTGCCCATCGCCCCGTCGATGACGGCGATGCGTTCGCCGAGAAGGGCGATGATCTCGCCGCCCCGGGTGAAATCTTCAGCACGGAAGGAACTCATAGAATCTTCCCGTGAGGCTAGCCGGGCCGCATCGCCGGACAAGTCTCAAATCAACGCATCTTGATTCGTTGATATGAACAGCGATACCCCGAGTAAGAAGCGGCATGGGCAGGGCTGGAGCGCGTGCGGCGAGCCCGCGCGGCGCCATCGATGGCGAGGTCCAAACCGTCGGGCCGCAGGCACCCCTTGCTGGCCCCGCCGAGAAGTCACCCGGTCGCCATATTCCCGTAACATCCGGGGGTTCCACTCTGGGGCATGGAGTGCGAAGCCGATCTGCCCCGGTCCGTCGGCCCCAAGAACCCGGCCCTGCCCGCCGACCTCGCGGAATGGCATGGAGCCGTGCGCCTGACGCGGTTCGCGCTGGACGCGGTGGGCGCGGCGGAGGTCCCGGCACCGTGGTTCAAGGCCTCGCCGGAGCACCGGGCGTTCGGCATGCGCGGCCTGCTCACCACGATGGCCTACGCGTTGGCGCGCGGCATCCACGGATCCGACGAGCTCGAAGGGCGCCTCCGCGAGCAGCCCGACCTGCGCTATCTCTGCGCGAACAACTTCCCCGACTCGCTCACGCTCCGGCAGTTCCGCCGGCGCCACTGGACGCTTCTCCGCGGCACTTTGGCCCGCCTGCTGGCGATGGGCGCCGGCTCGGTGGCGACCGAGAGCTGGTTCGATGCGGAAGCCGAGGCCGACCTTCGCCTCGAACAAGCGGCGGCGGCGGACAGCTTGGCCCTGGATTGCTGAGCCGGCACCGGACGGCGGGAAAATCGTTTGAAAGAACCCGGCCCTGGCCCACGGATATCCTCCGTCGACCATGACGCCCGGCCCTCCCCGCCCGCCTGAGCCCCGACCGGACGAACTCCTGCCCACGCGGGAGAGCCTGCTCTCGCGCCTCAAGGACTGGGAGGACCAGGACGGCTGGCGCGAGTTCTTCGACACCTACTGGCGGCTGATCTTCAACGTCGCGCGGCATGCCGGGTTGAACGACGCCGAGGCGCAGGACGTCGTCCAGGAGACGCTGCTCGGCGTGGCCAAGAAGATGCCGGCCTTCCGCTACGATACGGCCAAAGGATCCTTCAAAGGGTGGCTGCTGCTCAATGTCCGCTCCCGCATCGTCGAACACTGGCGCCGTCGCGCCGTCGCCGATTCCCATCGCGCCGCACCGGATCCGGGCGGGCCGCCGACCGGCACCGATGTCGTCCACCGGATCGCCGACCCGGCCGGTCCCGACCTGGAGGCGGTCTGGCAGAAAGAATGGGAGACCAACCTGCTCCAGACCGCGATCAGCCGCACCAAGGCCAAGGTGAGCGCCCGGCAGTTCCTCATCTTCGACCTCGCCACGCTCAAGGAGGTGCCGCTCGCCAAGATCACGCGGACGCTCGGCGTCAACGTCGCCCAGATCTACATCGCCAAGCATCGCGTCGGGAAGGTGCTTAAAGGCGAATTGGAGAAGCTCCGCGACCGGACCGGTCCCGCTTGAGGGGGACGGCGCCGTGCGCGATCCGGAGATTTCGCCGCGCCAACGCGGGACATCTCGGATTACCATCGACGCGCCCCGCATGGATCCCGAATCCCAGCCTCCCCGGATCCCCGACCATGAGATGATCCGCGTCATCGGCCGCGGCAGCTACGGCGACGTGTGGCTGGCGCGGAACGTCATGGGCGTGCTCCGCGCGGTGAAGGTGGTGCATCGGCGACGCTTCGACAACGAGCGTCCCTTCGAGCGCGAGTTCCGCGGCCTCCAGGCCTACGAGCCGTTGTCGCGGACCAGCGACGGGCTGGTGCAGGTGCTCCACATCGGCCGGCACGACGCGGAAGGCTGCTTCTACTGCGTCATGGAGCTGGCCGACGACGCCAACGACAGCACGGAGATCTTCACCCGCGCATCGGCCGGCGGTCCCGGTGCTGTGGCACGGGACCCGGCGGGCTACCAGCCGAGGACGCTCCGGTCCGACCTCGCCCGCCTGACGCGCCTGCCGGTCGCCGAGTGCGTCGAGACCGGTCGTTCGCTGGCCACGGGCCTCGCGCAGCTGCACCGGCACCGGCTCGTCCACCGCGATCTCAAGCCGAGCAACGTCATCTTCGTGGGCGGCCGCGCGAAGCTCGCCGACATCGGCCTCGTCGCGGGCCTCGACGAGAGCCGGAGCTACGTCGGCACCGAAGGCTTCGTCCCGCCCGAAGGTCCGGGCCGGCCGACCGCCGACCTCTTCGCCCTCGGCCGGCTGCTCTACCAGGCCGCGACCGGGCTCGGTCCGGAGCGCTTCCCCGAGATCCCGCCGGATTGGATGGATGCGCCGGACACCCGGGCGCTCATCGAGTTCCACGAGATCCTGCTGAAGCTGGGCGAAGGCGACGTCCGCCGCCGGTACCAGGACGCGGCCGAGGTGCTCGCCGACCTGGCTCTGGTGCAGAGCGGGAAATCCGTCGTCGAGCTCCGGCGGCTCCAGCGTCGGCTGGTGGGGTTCCGTCGCTTCGGCGCGGCCGCCGCGACGGGATTGGCCGTGGCCGTGGCCGCTTGGTCGTGGACCGCCCGCGAAGCCCGTCGGGAACGGGAGAACTCCGCGCGCATCGCCGAGGCCGAACGCCGCACCCGGCACCAGCTGGTCGACACCTATCTCGCCCAGGCCCGCGCCGAACGTCTGGTCGGCCGGCTGGACGGCCGCGACACCGTGCTGAGCGTGCTCGCCGACGCCATGGCGTCCGGACCCGATGCGGCCCAACGCCGCGACCTCCGGTCCGCCGCGGCCGCCGCCTTGGCGCAGACGGGAACGCGCTGGATCCCCGCGCCAGCCGGGCTGCGCAGCCTCGACCCGATGGGCGTCGCCGGCGATCGGCGGCAGGAACTCTTCGCGCGGCACGACACGAACGGAGCGCTGGTGGCCCTGCGGCTCGCGGACGGGACGGTGGCGGCGAGCTTGCCGACGTTGCAGCCGGTGGAGGACGAAGTCGCCGGCTTCAGTCCCGACCAGCGCTTCGTGCGGCTCCGGCGCGGACGCGAGACCATCATCGGCGACTTCGCCCGCCGCGCCTACTGCCGCACCAACGGCGCCTGCGCGTTCGCACCGGACAACCGCCTCTGGGCCGCCGCACCGGACGGCGCCGTCGAGCTCGTGGATCTGTCGGAAGGCCGCGTGCTCCGGCGTCTCGGACGGAACGGCGCACCAGCGACCCACATCGCGGTCGCCCCGGACGGCGGATGGATCGCGACGGCGACGGGCGACGATCGCATCCGGCTCCAAGCGACCTCTGCCGACGAGGACGACTTCGGCGGATCCCTGGAGGCGCCGGGCACGGTCTATTCCATGGCGTGGGGACCGAAGCCGGGCCAGTTCGCCGCCGGTCTCGATTCCGGCGAGGTCGTCGCCTGGGAACTTCCCGACACCCATCCGCGCCGTCGGTTCGCCGCGGGTTCCGGGGCCGTGCGGCGGGTCGCGTTCGACGCGACCGGGAAGGTGCTGGCGACCGCGGGCGAGGACGAGGTGGTGACGTTGTCCGACGCCGCCAACGGCCGCGAGATCGCCGTCGTGCCCGCGATCGCCTGGCAACTGGATTTCCGTCCGGCGGACGGACGCCTGGGCCTGGTGTGGCGCGGCGGAGAACCGGGCTTCATCGGGCGGGTCGACCCGGTCGCGTTCCGGATCCTCCGCGGCCGCAGCTCCACCGGCGGCGGCGACGGCGCGCTCGCGTTCTCGGCGGGCGGACGCTGGCTGGCGAGCGGGACCCCGGTGGGCGTCGAGATCATCGACGCCGCGAGCGGCAGGACGATCTCGACGCTGCCGACCCGCGGGACGCGGGCGCTGGCCTTCGGTCCGGACGACGCGTCGCTCCGCTGGCTCGATGGCGAGGAAGGATGGTCGGTGAGGCTCGAAGACGGACGTCCGCTCGGAGCCTCGCTCCGCCGGGAACCGGGCCGCCCGTGGACGCACCTGGCCGTCGCCGAACGGTCCGGGACCGTGGTGCTGGCGGACGGCGCGGCCGAAGCGCTCGTCGTGCGCGCCGCCGGCCGCGAGGACATCCGGCTCGGGCCGCATCAGTTCGTGCGCTTCGCCGCGATCCGCGCCGACGGCGGGCTGGTGGCGAGCGGTTCGTTGACGGTCCCCGACGTCCTGGTCTGGGACCCGGCCACCGGCCGCCGGGTCGCGCAGGTGCCGTCCGGGCTCGCGGTGCATCCCGTGTTCAGCGGGGACGGCCGTTGGCTCGCCACGTCGGGACCGGCGTGTTCGCTGTGGCGCACGGACGACTGGCAGCCCGGCCCGGAGCTGCCGACCCGCCCGGCGAACACCGTCGCCGGAGCCGCCGCGTTCAGCCCCGATTCCCGGACGCTGGCGGCGGTCTACGGCGACCACGAGATCCGGTTGTTCCGCCTGCCGGAAGGCGCGCCCAAGCTCACGCTCGAAGCGCCCGGCAGCCCACGGCTTTTGTCGCTGGCGTTCAGCCCGGACGGACGCGTGCTCGCCGCGACGACGGTCCAGGGCGAGATCCTTTCCTGGAACCTGCCGGAGCTCGACGCGGAGCTGTCCCGGCTCGGTCTCCGGGAATGACGCTCGGGACCGGCGCCGGAGATTCCGTGAAAGATTCGGGGTGTCCGGCGCGGAGGACTCCTTGATGAGACTCTCCGCCAACCGCTCCTTGCTCCTCCTCGCCGCCGCGGCCGCCCTCAGCGCGCCGGTCCATGCGCAGACCTTCTCGGGCCTGATCTTCGGACGGGCCGCCGAGGCCATCCGCCTCAAGGCCGACACCCGCATCTACTACTACAGCGCCTCCGGCACGCTGGAGGACCTCGACCGCTTCGACAGTCCGCCGGTGATCGAGACCTTCGAGGTCGGCGGCACCTACGACGCGTCGGTCCGCAGCATCGCCACGCCCACCAGCGTGTCGGCCAAGGACTACGGTTCCGCGCAGGTCGACTTCACCTACACCAACGGCGGCCCGACGGCGCCCGATTCGTTGCGCATCCAGCTGAGCGTCCACGGCAGCGCGGAGCACGCCTTCGTGGGCGACCCGCCGAAGCCCGCGTCGCTCGCGGTCACCGCCGCCATCAGCTACGTGCTGCTCGGCGACCCGGAAGGGGGCCGTTACCGGATCACCTTGCCCGCCATCCCGACGCTGGCGGACCCGGTCCACGAACGCCTCTCCGCCGAGCTCTCCGGCGCCGGCATGAGCCCGATCCGCCGGGCACCCGGATCCGCGCCGTTCACCGTCGAGCTGGACGGCTCGCGCAACTACGTCTTCGAGCTCGGGTACAGCTTGGACGTCCCCTTCGGCACCGATCCCGACCACACCTATGCCTTCAGCGGCGGCGGCTTCGAGGTCTCGGCCGTGCCGGAGTTGGCCGATTTCGCGCCTTTGACCGGCTTGGCCTTGGCCGGATGGGCGTTCTGGCGCCGTCGCCGCGGCTGATCCGGTGCCGGCCTCCCTGCGGTGGATAACCTCCTCCACCCGGCTCTTGCCCCGTGCGCGGCAGGTTCCTAGTTTCAGCGTCGCCATGAGACGTCTCGCCGCTCCGTTGCTGCTCTCCCTTTCCCTGGCCTCCGCCGTCCCGGTCGTCCGCGCCGAAGTCACCGAGGAGGACCATCGACGGCTCGAATCCGAGGTCCGCGCGCTCACCGAGCGATGCGACCGCGCCGACGCCCGCGCCACCCAGCTCAACGAGAAGATCAACCAGCTCCGCGAGGAGAACGCCCGGCTCCGCAACGAGATCGGCCTCGCCGGCAAGGACAACGCCTCGCGCGACCAGCTCAAGAAGGTCGTCGAACAGATCGAGGAGGTGGACCGCAAGCGCGTCGCCGACGGCAAGCTCGTCCGCGAGCAGCTCGACAGCATCGCCAAGCTCGCCAGCAAACCGGTCGTGCTCCCGCCCGTGGAAGAGGTGAAGACCCCGAAACCCAAGGCGCCGGTCGCGAAGAAGGACGATTCAAAAAAAAACGAAAGCGCCCCGCCGGAAGTGAAGCACGCTGACGACGGTCCGGAACTCCCCGACGAGTACTACGAGCACGTCGTGGCCGAAGGCGAGACCCTCGGCACGATCATCGCGGCCTTCAACAAGCAGAAGGGCCTCAAGGTCCGGCAGGCCCACGTCCTCAAGGCCAACCCGAAGCTCAAGGACCCGAAGAAGCTCTTCGTCGGGATGAAGCTGCAGATCCCGGCGGTGAAGTGACGGCAGGTTTCGCGTGCTTCGCCCGGCACGTTCGACGAACGTGCGCCTCCGCGGACCGCGCTCCCCGGAACCATGAAACGCCTCCGCCAGCTCCACCTCTATCTCGGCGTCTTCTTCACCCCGCTGCTGTTGTTCTTCATCGGCACGGGATGGTTCCAGACCGTCGACCATGACCGCCTCAAATCGCCCGGCGAGGCCGAGACCTGGACGCAGAAGCTCCGGGTCGTCCACACCGACCAGATCTATCCCGAGACCGGTGCCATCCGGCAAGGCGGTTCGCCCAAGCTCTTCCAGGCGCTGGTCGTGGTGATGTCCGTCGCGTTGATCCTGACCACCGCGCTGGGCCTCGTGCTCGCCTTCCGCTTCAGCCGCAGCGTGTGGCCGGTGGTGCTCTCGCTCGTGCTCGGCATCCTGGCCCCGGTGCTCGTGCTCTGGGCCGGCCAGCACCGCTGACCTCCCGCCCGCCTCCTGCCCTATGCCTGTCATCAGCCCGCTCCTGGCCGTCATCCTGGCCGCCGTCGGGCTCCTCCTGCTCGCGTGGACCTGGGCGTCGGCCAAGCAGAACATGAGCTACCAGATCGGCCGTGATGCGTTGCGCGTCCGGCTCGGCAAGCTGGTGCTCCGGCGGATCCGGTTCGACGACATCGACCGCGTGAGCAAACCGCACAGCGAGCTGCGCTGGTCGCAGACCGAGAACTGGCGGAACACCTTCGATGATTCGCGGCGCCTGCTGGTCGTGCATCGCCGGTCGGGATTGTTCCGCCGGTTCGTCATCACGCCCAAGCACCGCTACGAGTTCCGGCGGCAACTCCGCGCCGCCATCGCCACCAAGACCGGCGCCGCGGTCGCGTCCGACGAAGGCGACCGCGACGACGCCGAGGACTGACACCGGTCGTGATCGACGAGCGGTCCGGCCACCGGCATCCCCGCCCGCACAAACAAGCTGACAGCGAGACGGACGGTGACACGCTCCGCACCGCTCCCATGAAAACACGTCTGGCGCTCGCTCTCCTCCCGCTGCTCGGCTGCCTTGCCTTATCGGCCCGTGCAGCCGACCTGGTCGTCCCGGACGAAGTCCGCTTCGAGAAGGACATCGAGTATGCCGCCGCCGGAGGCGCGCACCTGCAGCTCGACCTGGCGCGGCCGAAGAGCGCCGACGGCCCGCTGCCCGCCGTCCTGTGCATCCACGGCGGCGGGTTCCGCGCCGGTAGCCGCCAAGGGTACGACGCGCTCTGCTTGAAGCTCGCGCAGCACGGGTTCGTGGCGGCGACCATCAGCTAC
>CANGMH010000061.1 GCA_947454005.1 Verrucomicrobiota bacterium | reverse complement strand
GGCGTAGGCCTCGTCCAAGGGCATCGTGGGGTAGAACGCCGCGTAATCGAGATGCCGCGTGACCGCCGCCGAGAGGAAGGCGAGCGGACCGTTGTTGGCGAACTCGTTGAGCAGGCGTTCTTCGCCCGAGCTCTTCAACCGCAGCGGCACCGTCGGGACCAGCACCGCGGCGAGGAGCGCGACCACCGCGACCGGACGCCACCCGGCCCTCGGCGGGAACGCTCCGCCGCGGGGTCCCCACCAGCGCCGCGCGATCCACACCCACGCCACGCCCGCGAGCAGGCACGCGCCGATGATCCGCACGATGGGATACGACTCCCAGATGTTGACGAAGACCTCGTGCGGATAGAGCAGGTAGTCCACCGACACGGTGTTGAAGCGCGAGCGGAACTCCTCGAAGAAGTAGAACTCCAGCGCGTGCTGGAACACTTGCCACGCCCAGAACAACGCCAGCGCGGCGTGGAAGACCACGCGATGCCAAGCGCGCGAACGCCACCGCTCCGGCACCCACCGGAGCCAGAGCAGCCAGGGCAAGGTGAAGACCAGCGCCACCAGCAGGTCGCGGTGGATCCCCATCGCCATCGCCCGCAACAACCCGGTGAACGGCCCGTGCGTCTCGCCCGCGAACCGCGCGCACAGCACGAGCCGCAGGGCGACCGACATCGCCATCAGCCAGCCGAAGATGTACAGGGCCAATGCGCCCGCGGACCGCTCCCGCGATGCCGGCGGCCGCGTCAATGTGCTTTGTTCCATGGAAGATCCCGTCCGCGGACCGATGCCGGATGAGCCGAGGCAGGTCTACGGCCCGCGACCCTAGCCCAGCCTCCCCGGGGCTCAAACCCCTTTCCCGGGGCCGGTCTTCAAGCGAGCAGCGCGTCCAACCTCCGTCTCAAACCCGCCGGCATCCGGTCCTCCTCGATCGCGGCCAGCTCATTCGGGCCCGATCTGGGCAACACGTGGACCCGTTCGGCGCCGAGCAGCTCGGCGAGCACGGCGCGGTTGGTCCGGCACGAACCGTCCGGCACGGCCGTCGCGGAGAGCACCAGCTTCGCCCGCGCGGCTACTGACTTCGGCAACGCAGCGAAGACGAGAAGCGATTGGTTGATCGCGCCGAGGCGGTCCGGGCAGACCACCAGCACCCGGGCCCGGATCGCGCGGATCAGGTCCCAGGCGGAGAAGCCTTCGCCCAGCGGGCTCAGCAATCCGCCCGCGCCTTCCACGAGCAACCGGTCGTGTCCGTGCGCCGACCGCCGGAGGAATGCCGTCGCTTCCTCCAGCGTCACGCGGACGCCTTGGCGACGGGCGGCGACCAACGGCGCCAGCGGCGCGCGGAAATGCCACGGGTTGATCTCGTCCATCGGGACCATCCCGCCCTGCGCGGCGAAGAGCACCTCGGCATCCTCCCGTCCACCGGAGCAGAACGGTTTCACCGCGCGGAACCGGCCGCCGGTCGCGCGCAGACGACGCGCGAGCAGCGCGGTCAGGAAGGTCTTGCCCACGCCCGTGTCGGTGCCGGTGATGAACCACGTCGCGCCCATGCGCCGAGGAGACACGACTCCGGGCCTCGGCGCGAGCCGCGGGTTCGCAGCCGGACCATCGTGCCGGGATGCCTTCACCCGAGGAAAAAAACTTCACCGAACAGCCGCGCGCATGGTTTCGTCTGCGGACACCATGAGACGCCCCGCGAAGATCGCCGCGCCGTTGTTGGCCGCGTTGGGCGCGGCATCCTCCGCCGTGGCGGCCGAGAAGCCCGTGTCGTGGTTCCACGACATCACGCCGGTCTTCCGCCGTTCCTGCAACGGCTGCCACAACCCGAACAAGCTCAAGGGCGAGGTCGACACGTCGACCTACGCGGGTTTCCTGAAGCCCGGAAAGCACGGCCCGAGCTTCGTCGCCGGCGACCCGGCGAAATCGTTGGTCCTCGAGGAGATCACCGGCAAAGAGCCGTCGATGCCGAAGGAAGGCGATCCCCTCTCGCCCGCCGAGGTCGCGCTGGTCGGGCGCTGGATCCGCGAGGGCGCCAAGGACGACACGCCCGCCGACGCGTATTCCACCAAGCTCAAGGAGCCGCCCACGTATCTCTCGCCCCCGGTGACCACCGCGGTCGCGTTCTCGGCCGACGGCCGTTGGCTCGCGGTCGCGGGGCACCACGAGGTCTTCCTGCTCGACGCCGGCGATCTCTCGCTCAAGGCGCGGCTCGTCGGCGAATCCCCCCGCGTCGAGGCGCTGGCGTTCACCGCGGATTCCAAGCGCCTCGCCGTGGCCGGAGGCGCGCCGGCCCGCTTCGGCGAGATCGAGGTCTGGGATCCGGTGACGGCGCGGCAGGAACGGTCCTTCAAGGTCGGCAGCGATTCCCTCTTCGGCGTCTCCTGGTCGCCGGACGGCTCCAAGCTGGCGTTCGGAGGCGCCGACAAGACCGTGCGCGTGCTGTCGGCGGCCGACGGCAAGGAGCTGATGAAGTTCGACAACCACAGCGACTGGGTCTTCCGCACCACGTGGCTGGACGACGGCCAGCGCCTGCTCTCCGGCAGCCGCGACCGCGCGATGAAGTTGATCAACACCGCCAACGGCCAGTTCATCGACGACGTCAACAAGCTGCTCGAACCGGTCGTCAGCATGGCCCGGCATCCCAAGCAGGAATGGGCCGCGTACGGCGGCGCCGAAGGCGGGGTGCGCGCCTACAAGATGCAGGAGAACCAGGACCGGACCTCGGGCAACAACGACGTGAACCTCGTCCGCGAGTTCGAGCGGCAGCCCGGCCCGGTGCAGGCCCTCGCCTATTCGCCCGACGGCTCGTTGCTCGCTGCCGGGAGCGTCGGCGGCGAGGTCCGCGTCTACAAGACCGACGACGGCAAGCGCGCGGCGACCTGCGGCGGCCACGGCGGCGCGGTCTTCGCGCTGGCCTTCTCGCCCGACGGCAAACGGCTCGTCACCGCCGGATTCGACGGCCTCGTGCGCGTGTTCGATCCGGCTGACGGCAAGGTCCGCGCCGTGCTCGATCCCGTCCCGCAGGAGGCGATGCGCAAGCCGGTCGCCTCCGCCGATTGATCTTCACCTCCGTGACATGTCCCCGATCCCAACGATGAAAACTCCTCTGCCCTGCCTCCGGCGCTTCGCGCTCGTCGCCAACGCCGCCCTCGTCCTCGCCGCTTCCGCCGCGGGCAACACGACCGGCAAAGAACCGCCCGTGGTCACGCCCGGGGTCGCCGGCGCGCCGCCGTCGGACGCCATCGTGCTTTTCGACGGCAAGGACCTCTCCGCTTGGAAGGGAGAAAAGGATGCGGCGCCCGGATGGCGCATCGCCGACGGCTACGCCGAGGTCCATGGCGGCGGCATCACTACCAAGGAGGAGTTCGGCGCGATCCAGCTGCACATCGAGTGGGCCACGCCCGCCGAGGTGAAGGGCGATAGCCAGGGCCGCGGCAACAGCGGTGTGTATTTCCAGGGCCGCTACGAGATCCAGGTGCTCGATTCCTGGAAGAACCCGACGTACTTCAACGGCCAGGCCGCCGCGTTCTACCTGCACAACGCGCCCTTGGTGAACGCGAGCCGAAAGCCCGGCGAATGGCAGGCCTATGACATCGTGTTCCATCCGCCGGTGCCCGGCGCGGACGGCAAGGTCGCCGAAGGTTCCTTCACCGTGCTGCACAACGGCGTGCTCGTGCAGGACCACGTCCCGGTCAAAGGCGACTCGACCACGGCGGCGAAGTTCTCCGGCGTGACGCCGAAGGGCCCGCTGTTCCTCCAGGACCACGGCAACCCGGTCCGTTACCGCAACATCTGGCTGCGCAAGCTGGATTGATCCGGGTCCGCTCCGCATGAGCCGATCCTCCGGCCCCGTCGGCGACATCGCCGGACGCGTCACCCGCAACGTGACGTCGCGCATCGTCTCCAAGCTCGCCGGCCTCGCCGTGGCCGCGCTGTTCGCGGCCGTCGGCCTGCAGCAGTGCGGCAAGGCCGTGTCGCGCGAACAGGTCGCCGAGCGCTCATCCAAGGTCGTCGACGTGAACACGGCCTCGGTCGAGGACCTCATGCTGCTCCCGCGGGTCAACGAGGCGATGGCCCGCCGCATCATCGCGGGCCGTCCCTACGACGCGGTGGACGACCTGGCCAAGGTGAGCGGCATCGGACCGAAGACGCTGGAGGGCCTGCGCCCGCGGGTCGTCGCGGGCAGGCCACGGTGACGGCACTTCTGGCGCGATCCGCACGCCCGTCCGCGGCGTCCGCGTCGCGATTCTGCTTTCCGCTCCGGCGGGCTTCTGCCGCCATCTTCGCCGTCATGAAGCTCATCTCCTGGAACGTGAACGGTCTGCGGGCCGTGCTGCGGAAGAACTTCCTCTCGTACCTCGCCGACGAGTCGCCCGACATCCTCTGCCTCCAGGAGACCAAGTGCTCGCCCGACCAGGTCGAGCAGCTCTGGCCGGCCACCTACCAGACCTACTGGAACTCGGCCGTGAAGAAGGGCTACTCCGGCACCGCGATCTTCACCAAGACGAAGCCGGTCGCGGTCACCCAAGGCATCGGCATCGGGGACCATGACAACGAAGGCCGCGTGCTCACCGCCGAATACGGCGATTTCTACCTGGTGGATGCGTACGTGCCGAACTCGCAGCGCGAGCTCACGCGGCTCGCTTACCGTCAGCGTTGGGACGTCGACTTCCTCGCCTACCTCAAGGGACTGGAGCAGAAGAAGCCGGTCATCTGGTGCGGCGACCTGAACGTCGCCCACACGGAGATCGATCTCGCGAACCCCAAGGCGAACGTGAAGAACCACGGTTTCACGCCCGAGGAGCGCGCCGGTTTCAGCGCCGCGATCGCCGCCGGTTTCGTGGACACCTTCCGCGAGTTCGAGAAGGCCGGCGGCCACTACACCTGGTGGAGCCCGATGGGCACGGCCCGCGCGCGGAACATCGGTTGGCGGATCGATTACTTCCTGGTCAGCGCCGCTCTCCGGCCGCGCCTCCGGCGCGCGTTCATCCAACCCCACGTGATGGACAGCGACCACTGCCCGGTGGGCATCGAGATCGGCTGAGCCGCACCGGACCTCGCCGGCGCCCGTCGTCAGATCACGCGCATCGTCACCGCGTCCACGAGCTGGTCGCCGGCGGTGACGATGCTGAGCACGACGACGGCATCGCCGCGCTTGAGGCGTCCTTTCGCCATCAACGACGCGAGGGCGGCGTCGACGGTCTTGTCCGGTTCCCCGTGGGTGAACGGCACGACCCCGGGAACGACGCCGCGACAGATCGAGAGGGATTCCGCGGTGGTCCAGCGGTCGGCGAAGGCGTAGATCGGCGAGAACCGGGGCCGGAGCCACGAGACGTAGCGGGCCATGTGGCCGCGCCGGGTGAAGACCACGATGGCGGCGGCCTTCAGCTCGTCGGCGAGCAGCACCGCGCTCTTCACCAGCTTCTGCCGCGGCGAGGTGAGCTCGGCGGCGTGGTGGTAGTCCGCTCCGCCGCTCCGCTCGATGCGGCGGGTGACGGTGTCGAACACCTCGATGCACTGGAGCGGGTACCTCCCCACGGTCGTCTCGCCGCTGAGCATGATGGCGTCGGCCTGCTCGAACACGGCGTTCGCCACGTCGGTGATCTCCGCGCGCGTGGGCATCGGGTTGGCGATCATGCTCTCGAGCAGATGCGTGGCGACGATCACCGGACGGCCGATCTCCTGGCACTTCTTGACGATGCGGCGCTGGATGATGGGCAGCTCCTCGTACGGGCACTCGATGCCCAGGTCGCCCCGCGCGACCATCACGCCGTCGGAGGCCCGGGCGATGGCCTCGAAGTGGTCCACCGCGAACTGGTGCTCGATCTTGGCGATGAGCCTGGGCTGGTGTGGCGAACCGGCCACGAGCGCGCGCAGCTGCTCCATGTCGTCGGGATCGCGGACGAAGCTGAGGGCGATGAGGTCGACCCCGACCTCGAGCCCGAGCTTCACGTCGGCCTTGTCCTTGTCGGTCAACGCGGGGAGCGAGACGCGGACGCCGGGGAGGTTGATGTGGCGCCGGCTGCCCATCTGCCCCGGGGTGAGCACCTCGCACACGACCCGGGTGGACGTCTTGGAGAGGATGCGCATCCGCAGCTCGCCGTTGTCCACGATGAGCGTCTTGCCGACCTCGACGTCCGCCGCGAACCCGTCGTAGCCGACGGACGTGCCCTTGACCCCTTCGTCGGGACGGAGCGGGTCGCCTTGGACCGTGAAGACGAAGCGGTCCCCGACCGCGAGCGGGATCTTCGCCGGCACATCACCGGTGCGGATGGCGGGGCCCTGGGTGTCGAGCAGGATCCCGACGGCGACGCCGCGCGCCTTGGAGTGGGCGCGGATGTCCTTCACGACGCGGCGCACCCAATCGGGCGTGGCGTGGGACATGTTCAGCCGGGCGATGTCCATGCCCGCGTCGATGAGGCGTCCGAGCATCTCGGACGAGTCGGTGGCGGGTCCGAGCGTGGCGATGATCTTGGTTTTGCGCATGGGTCGGCGCGAGGCCGGACGAGCGTTGCCGGAGACGTCGCGGGCAGGCGACCCAAATCGCCGCCTACGGAGCGTCCGCCGGCCGGACGACCGGCACGTAGAGCGTGGCCGTGGTGCCGAAACCGGGCTCGCTGCGGATCTCCAGGGCGCATCCGGTCGCGGCGACGAGGTCCCGCACCGAGGTGAGCCCGAGACCGACATCGCCCTTGCCGGGCTTGGTCGTGACAGCGGTATGGAAGAGGTGCGGCCAGATCTCCGGCGAGATCCCCGGGCCGTCGTCCTTGACCGCGATCGCGAGCAGGGGCGGACGGTTCTCGAACGTCTCGCGCAGCACGAAGCGGCCTTGGGAACGTTCGGGGCCGTCGAGCAGGACCGGTTCGTTGACCAGCCACGAGTCGAAGTCCACGCGGTGCGGCACCTCGGAGGATTCGAGCGCGTTGCGGCCGAGGTTGACCAGGATGCGGAGAAGGTCCGCCTCCCGGACCTTCAGGCCCGCGGACAGCGCCGGTGGGCGGACCGTGAGCTGGTGGCCCTTGGATGCCGGGTGCACGCGGAGCAATCGACCCAGGTCGTCCATCACCTGCACGGCGGGCACGCCTTCGGACGGACCGGGCGACGAGAGGTCCTGCCGCGGGCTCCCCGCCAACTGGACGCAGATGGCCGCCTGGCGGCCGAGCTCCTGGAGCTGGCGGCGCCATGCCGCCAACTGCGGTTCGGAGGGCGCCGATTGCCGGGTCATCTCCTGGTCCAGGGCCGCCGCGCCCGCGGAGACCGTGTTGAGCGGGGCGCGGAACTCGGACAAGAGGCTGACCAGCAGGTCACGTTCCTGCGCGGACGTCTCCGCGGCGGTCACCGCGCGCTGGAGCGCGTCCTCGCGCTTCCGCTCGAACCGAAGCCATGCGCGTCGCCGGGCCGCCTGTTGGATGGTCTGCCGCAGCACCTGCAGGTCGAACGGCTTCGGCAGGAAATCGAACGCATCGAGCCGCACCGCTTGGCGGGCCATCTCGAAGGTGCTCTGCCCGCTGAGGATCACCGTCTGGATGTCGGGGTCCACCGTCCGCGAGCGCTCGAGGAACTCGAAGCCCGACATGCCGGGCATGCGGAGATCGACGACCGCGACATCGAAGAGCCCGCGCTGGATCAGCGAGAGCGCGTGGGGGCCGGACGCGGCGAGCACGACCTCGTACTGGTACTCGAAGATGAGCCGCAACGCCTGCCGCAGCGGCTCGTCGTCGTCGACCACGAGCAGCACGGGGCGGCGCACCGGAAGCGGCGGCAACGCCGGTCCGTCCGCCGGCAGGACGCCGCCGGCGCGGACCGGATGCATGAAGCGGGCAGGCGACATGCGCTCGGAGGCTCAGGAGGTCGCGAGCAAGCGCTCCCAGAGCCGTTCGTTGGTCATCACCCGGACCAAGAAATCCGAGTTCTCCTCGCTCGCCGTCCCGGTGCCGGGCACCAACGGGAGCCAGATGCGGAACGCGAGTCCCCCGTCCTTGCCCGGACCCACGTGGATCGTGCCGCCGTGATGGTACACGATGAAGTAGCACGCCATGAGGTAGATCCCGAACTCGTCCGGGCTGTCGTTCCGCACGAAGAACGGGTCGAAGACCGCCATGATCGAGGCCTGGGGGAGGCCCGGTCCGTCGTCCTGGATCAAGAGCTCGACACCGGCGGGCTGGAGAGCGGTGGCCGCGCGTGCGGCGGCCTCGAACCGTATGGTCGCGCCGTCCTGGAGGTTGGTCAGCTCGTCGCGGAGGAGGAGCTGGAACAGTTTGCGGATCTTCGGATGGTCGACGCGCAGGCGCGGCAGGTCCGACGGGACATCGTTGACGACCTGGATGCGGCGGCCGGCCAGTTCGAGACCGAGCTCGGTCACCCCCTCGGAGACCACCTCGCGCAGCCCGACCTCGCTGTCGAACTGGAACGGTCCCGGCTGCGCGTGGTCGGAGAGGTCGTCGAGCAGGTCGACGAGCAGCTTCACGCGGCCCTGCACCTTGTGGTGGAAATCCTGCCAGAAGGCCGGGTGGTGGAGCTGGTTGAGGTCGAGGCTCTCGCGGTGGAGCATCTCCGGCGCGAGGTCGAGGAAGGTGCGGACGGCCGACATCGCGTTGCGCACGTGGTGGCCGAGGCCGGCGGCCAGCACCCCGAGGCTGAGCACGCGGTCGGTGATCACCATCTTGTGCAGCACCGACATCTTCTCCCGGAGCAGCTGGTCGCGCTCGTTCTGGACCGTGTAGAACTCGAGGGCGCGCTTGAGCACGTGCTCCAGCTCGTACGGTTCCCAGGGCTTGGTGACGTACTTGTAGATGGCGCCGTTGTTGACCGAGCCGATGGCGGCATCCAGGTCGGAGAAGGCGGTCGCGAGGATGCGGACGGTCTTGGGCCGGATCTGGCGCGAGCGCTCCAGGAACTGCACGCCCTTCATGCCGGGCATGCGCTGGTCGGACATGATGACGCCGATCTCGTCGCCTTTGGTCTCGAGCAAGCGGAGGGCATCGTCGGCGTTGGTCGCCGTGAGGATGCGGAAGGTGTCCTTGAAGCCGCGATCGAAGCCCTTCAGGGACTTCTCCTCGTCATCCACATAAAGGACGGCGTATCGCTTGTAATCGTAGTGGGAATCCATGGCCGGCAGCGCGTTGAGGCGGATGTCTTTTCTGTCACACAGTCGTCGGGAACTCCAATGCAAATTCGGTCCACTTTCCGGGCTCGCTCCGGGCTTTGATGTGCCCACCGGCCTCGTTGATGATGCGGTAGCAGATGCTCAATCCGAGCCCGGTGCCCTTGCCGACGTCCTTGGTAGTGAAGAACGGGTCGAAAATCTTGTCCAAAATATCGGTATCCATCCCGGGGCCGTTGTCGTGGAACGTGACGGTGCGGGCGGTGTCCGTCGTCCCGGCCCCGAGCACGATCCGGGGGGTCTCGCCGTCGCCGAACCGCTTCTCGCCGAGCGCGTCGACGGCGTTCTGGAGCAGGTTGACGAAGACCTGGATGAGCTTGTTGCGGTTCGCCCTCACCCGGAAACCCGGCGGGATGGCGTTGTCGACCGTGACCTCCTTGGTCTCGGCCGCGAGGAACCGCAGCGCGCCTTCCGCGACGGCGCGGACATCCACGTCCTCCATCGCCCCGCCGTGGGGATGGGTGAAGGCCCTCAGGTCGGTGACGATCCCGGCCACACGGGTGAGCCCGTCGCCGATGTCGTGGAGGATGTCCTCGAAATCGGCGACCTCGTCGGGCGGCATCGAGCGGCCCATCTTCTGGAGCGTGAAGATGCCCGTCTTGGCGTAGTTCAGCGGGTTGTTGATCTCGTGGATGATACCGGCGCTCATGCGGCCGAGTGAGGCCATCTTCTCGGATTGCACGAGCTGCGATTCGGTCTCCTTCAGCTGTTCGAGGGTCGATTGCAGCTTCTGGTTCTGCCAGGCCAGCTCCTTCTGGAGCCTCTGGGCGTCGACCAGGTTCTTGAGGCGGACCCGGAGCTCCGTCGTCGAGAACGGCTTGGACAGGAAATCGCTCGCACCGGCCGTCAGCGCGGCGAGCTTGGTCTCGTCGTCGGCCCGGGCGGTGAGCAGCACGATGGGGATGTTGCGGGTCGGGAACCGCGCGCGGAGCTCGCGGCAGACGTCCAGGCCGTCCTTCTCCGGCATCATCATGTCGGAAAGGATGATGTCCGGCAGGAACTGGGCGGCCTTCTCGATCGCCTGCTGTCCGTCCACCGCCTCGAACACCTGGAACTGCCCGGAAAGTTGGGACCGCAGGAACCGCAACATGTCGGGCTCGTCGTCGGCGATGAGCACCCGTGGCCGTTGGTCGGTGGACGACATCGTGTCGGGCCGCAGGCTCTCCTTGAGCGGGGCGATGCCCGGGAAGAGCTCCGCCCGGCGGTAGAGATTGACCAGCCACGCGTCCTGCGGCTCGTCCGGCCCGGCCTGCGCCACCACCGCGACCGGCTGGGCGGGCGTATCGGTCCGGGGCGGATCGATCCACGGCACGGTGATGGTGAAGGTCGTGCCCTGGTCGACCTCGCTGGCGACCGCCACATGGCCTCCCTGCGCCTCGACCAGCTCCTTCACGAGCGCGAGGCCGATACCGGTGCCCTGGTGCTTGCGTTGCGAACTGGTGTCGGCCTGCCAGAAGCGGTCGAAGATGTGCGGCAGGTCGTCCGACCGGATGCCGACGCCGCTGTCGCTCACCTCGATGACCATCTCGTCGCCGCGCCGCTCGGCGCGGCAGGTGATCGTGCCGCCGCTCGCGGTGAACTTGATCGCGTTGATGATGAGGTTGAACAGGACCTTCTCCAGCTTGTCCGGGTCCAGCATCGCGCGGCCCATCTGGTCGTCGAGGACGAGACGGAGCTGGATCCGGCGGTCCTCGGCGAGCTTGCGGGTCGAGTTGACCACGCCGCCGAAGAACTGGGAGAGCGGCACGGCCTCGCGCCGCACGGCGATGTGCCCGGAGTCGAGGCGGACGAGGTCGAGCAGGTCGTTGATCAGCTTGAGCAGGCGGAGACCGTTCCCGTGCATCGTCTCCAGGTGCTCGTTGACCTCCGGCTCGCCGAGGCGGCCCCGCTGCCGGACGAGCGCGTCGAGCGGCCCGAGCAGCAGCGTGAGCGGGGTGCGCAGCTCGTGGCTGATGTTGGCGAAGAAACGGCTCTTCACCTCGTCGAGGTCGCGCAGCTTCTGGTTGGCCTCCTGCAGCTGGCGCTGGTTCTTGCCCAGCTCGTACCGGAGGGCGAACTCGCGCGCCCGGAGCTGGTTGTAGAGCCAGTTGCCGGCGACCACGATCACGCCCGTCAACGTGAGGAAGTACAGGTTGTTGAAGAGGTCCTGCCGCTGCCCGGCGGCGTCCGGCCATCCGGCCCCGATGAGACACGCCGAGATGTAGACCGCGACGACGCTGCCGACGATGGCGAGCGATTCGCGGACGGTCCAGCGGGCGACGACGTTGACGGCGATCAGGACGAGGTTCAGGCCGGCGTAGTAGTGGGACTCCCACTGCTCCTTGTGGCCGATCATGCCGGCGATGCACACCGCGGGCAGGAGCGCGATGAACGGTCCGAGCATCCGCACGTTCCGCTCGCCCCACCCGGTGTAGTGGACGGCCAGCAACGCGCCCGTGACCAGCGAGCAAAGGAGCCGGAGACCGAGGAAGACATGGAACACGGCGGCGTCGTCCTTGTAGACGACATAGTCCAGCGAGGCCCCGAGGGGCATCAGGACGATGACCAGCGCGCAACCGAGCTTCCCGATGCGGAGGCGCTCCCGGAGGTCCTCCGAGTGGAAGGCCTCCTGGAACGCCGCTTCGGCCTCCGGTCCGTCGTCAGCGGTCGATGGGACGGCGGACTTCAAGGTAGATGTTGACGCCTGTCTCATCCGCGCGGGTGACGATGTTCTCGTCGGGCACGCCCGACGGATGGAGCAGCTTCAGCTGCTCGCGGTCACGGTAGACGAGATGCCAGTCGAGGATGAACTCCATGCCGTTCCGCGAAGGGTTGCTCGGGTCGACGTTGGTGGCGACCAGCAGGCCTCCAGGGGCGAGCATCTCGTAGAAGATGGTCATCAACCGCTGGCAGATGCGGTCGGAGAGGTAGTCGAACAGGCCGGCGCAGTAGATGAGGTCGTAGCGGGGCTGGCCGGGTTCGGGCCGGGAACCTTCCTTGAGGACCTGGTGGACGGATTTCTTGACGAACTGGAGCGGCGTCCGGCGCCCGTGCTGGACCTTCAGGGCATCCAGTCGGTGCCGCGTGAAATCGAGCGTCTCGTCGTTGAAATCCATCAACGTGAAATCCATCTGGTCCACGACCGGGTCGGTCGCCAGCAGTTGCTGGATCTCGCCGGCGGGACCGCAGCCCAGGTTGAGGATGCGGACGGGTCGTCCTTCGGCCGAGGTGCGGCGGGCTTCGTTCGAGAGGGCCTGCACCAGGTACTTGATGCGGTTGCGGTGGGCGAGCGCCGGGGCGGAGTTGAGGAAGTAGATGTTGACGGTCTTGGCGAACAGAGAGCCGCCTTCGAACGGGTCGCGGAGGATCATGTTCACCATCTCGTAATCGCCGGCGTACCCGAGCGGCTTCTGGAAGGTGCGGTAGGCGAACGGCGCGCAGAGCACCAGCGGATGCAGCTGCCGCTTGATGTAGTTCCGGTGCATCGGCTGCAGCGCGGGATCCAAGGAGCCGGCGATCGATTCGAACCGGTCGAACAACTCGTCGATCAATGTCAGCACCGGTTGGCTCAGGTCGGTGATGATGTCGCGTTCGAGCAAGGCGCGGTTCCCGCCGGGTGACGAACGGATGCCCAGTTCCACCTGCTCCATCCACCGGCGCAGGTCGGCGAGCAGCGTCTGCATGTCGGCCACCACGACCTTGAAGCCGGGGGTGACGCTATGGATCTTCTGCCATTCCCGGAGGAACTCGCCGAACTCGTCCCGTAGCCGCCCCGGATGGGCGGACGGCGAGAACATCTCCACGTCGAGCCACGAATCGTCGAGCGTGGCCTCGCACAACACCATGATGCCGGTGTTGACGATGTTGCTCACGACGGCCCGGCCGGAATAGACCAGCCGGTCGTTCATCGTGATCCGGAACTCGCTCAGCACCTCGGAGATCTGGACGATGCTGAACGGGTTGTAGACCTCGAGCACCACGGTGAAGCGGGTCAGGCGCACCGGCGTGGCCCGGACCTCCGCGCCCTGGCTGTTGCGGCAGCTGATGAAGCTCTCTCGCTCGCCCGACAAGGGGCCTGTCAGTTTCGTCGCCATGCGGATCGGTCTAAAGCAAGTTGTCCTGCCGGGCGTGGACCACGCCGGCCCCGGCACGTCGGATCGCCGCGCCACCCCTCGGAAGCGGGCGGCGCAGCCGGGTCAACGTGTCAGAAATGCCAGCCCATGCTCAAGAGCAGCGCGTGGCTGAGGAAGTCGTACTCCCCGTTCGTTGATTGGCCGAAGGAGTTCACCGGGTTGCCGGTGACGGTCCTCGTCGGTCCGTAGCCGAGCTGGTAGGCGAGGTCCACGCTCAGCCGACCATGCTTGTAGCCCCCGCCGAAGCTCACGAAATGCCGGTCCAGGTCCGTGACCAGCGGCGTGAAGTCGTGGTCGGGCACCGAGTTCTCGTTGAAGATGTACCCGGCGCTGACGGACCAGCCGCCCCCTAGGTACCGGGTGGCTCCGAACTCGTAGTAGAAGCTCGACTGCCAGTTGAACGCGATCGCTGAATCCAGGAACGGTGCCTGCGGCGCGTGGACGCTCATCGAGTTGAGCCGGTTCCAGTCGTTCCATTCGATGTCGAACTCGAGGTTCCAGTCCGGCGTGGGCCGGTACGAGATGCCGGCGACGAAGGTCTGGGGGAACGGGAGCTCGGCCTTGGCGTCCGGATGCGCGCTGAACACCGGCGACGCGATATCGAGGTAGCCGTCCAGCGGGATCCGCGATTCGCTGCGGTAGTTCAGGCCGATCTGCACCTTCTCGCAGGGTTTCCAGAGGATCCCCGCGTTGAACCCCGGCGCCCAGCCGGAGCCGTTCAGCCGCGATTGGCCGACGCCCGGGAATGGCGAAAGACCGCTCCGCAGGTCGGCCTCGGCGTAGTTGATCATCGCGCCGCCGCCGACGGACAAGGTCGGCGTGATCTGCCACGCGACCACGGGGTTCAGCGTCAGATAGGTCAGCTTGCCGCCCAGCACCACGCTGCGGAATCCCGTGTCCTCGGGCCACTCCGAGCTCAGGCCATAGGGTGAATACGCTCCGAAGCCGAAGGAGACCGGCGATTTCTCCGGGGTGAAGGTGTAGAAGATCTGCGGGACGGCATGGAGGTCCTTGCTGTTGTCATACTTCTTCCCGGCCGGAGAGGTGTAGCTCACCCCGAGGTCGATCCCGTAGACGCCGAACCGCGCCTGATGACCTTCGAGCTGCGTGATGCCGGCCGGGTTGTAGTAGACCGCGGACGGGTTGTCCGCGGTGGCTGCGAACGCTTCGCCCCGGGCCGTGGCGAAGGCATCTTGGTCCGGGAGCCGGAAACCACCGGCATGCGCCGGGACGAACGTCGCCGCCAAGCAGACGGCAGCGGACAGGAGACGGCGGGGACGGGGCGTCTTGGACATGCCAAGAATCTTAACCTTCCAGGATCAAGTTCGGCAATCGTTGAGTCTAGGGATGGAAAAGTGCTCTGCGTCCGGGAAAGCTCGGATTCCGTTTCTCCGCGGCCGTGGGCGGGGTCCGGACCGGATCATCATGCTTCCAGACGTTTGGAGGCCTCGTGGGCACGGCGGAAGAACGCGTTGGTGCCGGTCCATTCGGTCATCCATCCGCCGAACGCGGGGAACAACGTGGTCAGCGCCAGCACCGGACGGATCGGGTAACGGTTCACGATGATCTCCGGCACGTCGTCGCGGACGGCCCGCAACAAGGCGGCGCAGACCTTCTGGGGCGAACAGGCCCCGAGGAAGATGGGCGCGGACCGTCCGGTCTGGACCTTGAGCCGTGAATAGATCCCGGCCTCGACGAAGCCCGGCGTGATGACCGACGCGCTCACGCCGGTGCCGCGATAGGTGCTGCGGAGCGACATGGTGAACGCGCTCAGGCCCGCTTTCGTGGCGACGTAGGGTTCCTGGTATCCCGGCCCCGATTTCCCGGCGAGCGACGAGATGTTCACGATGTGGCCGCGCCCTTGCCGGAGCATGTGCGGCAACGCCAACCGGGTGAGCATCATCGGCGCCTCCAGGTTGACGTTGATGACGTCGCGGATCCGTTCGATCTCGAGGTCGTGGTAGGTGGACGAGAACTCGACCCCGGCGTTGTTCACCAGCAGATCGACCGACCCGAACCGCTCCATCGCCGTCTCGACCACGCGGGCCCGCTCCTCGGGCACCCTCAGGTCCGCCACCAGGACCTCGGCCTGGACCGAGTCCTTGAGCGCCGCCGCCCGCACGGCTTCGAGGCCGACCCCGGGATAGGCGACCAAGAGCAGGTTCATCCCCGCCTTCGACAAGGCCGCGGTGAAATGGACTCCGAGGCCGCCGTTGGCGCCCGTCAAGATCGCGTTCCGCCCTGCCAGGTTCAGCTTCATCGCCGTTCTCGCGTTGGTGGTGGACCTAGGAAAGATTTTTAGCCCGACTGCCGGACCCTATGGCCGCGCAAGTTGCCGTGCCGAGAAAAAACACGCGGCCGCACCGGCGTCCCGCCCTTCAACGCGCGCCGCCGGTGGATGCCGAATCCAACCGGTTCAACGTCAGCCACAGCTGGCTCCGCATCGCCTTTCCGTCGGCGGCGTCGAGGTTCCACTTCAGCTCCATCTGCATCACCGGCGCGAGGTCGCCGAGGTCGAGGAACACCGTGCGGCCGTCGGCGAGCAGCTTCGCGGACCGCACCGGCACGTCGTCGCGGCCTTCCTTGTCGGATTGCGCGACCGACCAGTCCTTCGACCCGTACTGCGCGGCGTAGCGGTAGTTCCACCGTTTCACCGCGTAGCTGCCGGCATCCTCCGCGGTGTCCCGCTTCAGCGGCTCGCTGAAGGTGATCGTGATGCCGTTGGCGTGGGCGTGCCAAGCGACCGGGAGATGGGCAGGACGCCCGGTCCACCGGACGCGTTGGAGCGCGCCGTCCTTCACCGCGCTGGTCTGCCAACCGGTGCTGCCCGCCACGTAGAGCGCGCCGTCGCGGGCGTTGAAGGTGGCGCGGTTCGGGCCGCTGAGGAGCTTCACCGGCAACGGCACCACCGCGCCTTGCGACTGGTCGCCAACGGTGTCCCGCAGCACGGACATCATGCCGCAGCGGCCCCAGAGCAGATGGAGCATCTGTCCGCCGAGCGGACCCCACGCATCGCGCGGCAACCAGACCTGCGATCCGCTGGAGTTGTCGACCGCGTGCGGGATCCAGCACAACGGCGCGTCGTAGCCGAGCGGACGCCCGGCGGCGATCTTCGGTCCGCCGTAGCCATAGTAGCCTCCCGGCCGCACTTCGCTGATCTGCGACGACGGTGTCCATTCGCCCTGCTGCGGCGCGACCGTGAGAAGACCGTCGGGCCGGACCCCCATGCCGTTCGGGTTCCTCCAACCGGTGGCCAAGGTGACGTTGGTGCGGCCGTCGGCCGAGACGCGGTGGATGCCTTTCGGGTCGACATAGTAAAGATTGCCCGCCGCGTCGGCCTCGAGGCAGGTGACGTAGTCGTGGCCCCCGGCCGATGTGGCGATGGAATCGGTGAAGCTCTCGTAGAGATCCGCTTCGCCGTCGCCGTCCTCGTCATGGAGCCGGGTGATCCGGTCGCGTCCGAGCACGAGCACCTTGCCGTCGCGCACACGCAGGCCGAGCGGTTGGAACAACCCGGTCGCGTAGCGCTTCCACGTGAGCTCGCGCAAGGAGTCGTCGATGCCCGTCACGCGCCACACGTC
>CANGMH010000060.1 GCA_947454005.1 Verrucomicrobiota bacterium | reverse complement strand
GCCGCGCTCGCTCCGTTCAGGACGGGCCTCGCCACCGCCTTCGCGACGACCTTCGCCGCCCTCGGCCGGGGCCGCATCACCGCCGGCGACGATCTCGCCGCGCTCTTCCATCGCCGCCTTGCGGGACAGCTTGACGCGGCCCTTCTCGTCGACGCCGAGGCATTTGACCCAGATCTCGTCGCCCATCTTGATGACGTCCTCGACCCGGTCGACCCGCTTGTTGGAGAGCTCGCTGACGTGCACCAAGCCGTCCTGGCCGGGCAGCACCTCGACGAACGCGCCGAACTCCTTGATCGTGACGACGCGACCCTTGTAGATCTTGCCGATCTCGATCTCCGCGCCGAGGCCCTCGATCGCCTGGCGGGCGATCTCCATGCCTTCGGCGGAGACGGAGAAGATCTTGACGGTGCCGTCGTCCTCGATGTTGATCTCGCAGCCGGACTCGTCGACCAGGCGCTTGATGTTCTTGCCGCCGGGCCCGATGAGGGCGCCGATCTTCTCGGGGTTGATCTTGATCACCACGATGCGCGGGGCGTACTTGCTCAGCTCGGTGCGCGGCGCGGGCAGCGTCGCGGCCATGTGCTTGAGGATCTCGAGACGGGCGAGGCGCGCCTTCTCGATGGTCTCGATCATGATCGCGAGCGGGAGGCCCTTGAGCTTGAGGTCGAGCTGGAAGCCGGTGATGCCGTCGGTCGTGCCGGCGATCTTGCAGTCCATGTCGCAGAACGCGTCCTCCCAGCCGATGATGTCGGTGAGCAGGCTGTAGCGGGCGATGGAGTGGTCGGCGGCGTACTCGGTGCAGATGCCGATGCTGATGCCGGCGACCGGGCGGGTCATCGGGACGCCGGCGTCCATGAGCGCGAGGGTCGCGCCGCAGACGGAGGCCATCGACGAGGAGCCGTTGGACTCGAGGATCTCGGAGGTGACGCGCAGGGCGTACGGGTAGTCCTTGAGCGGGATCATCGGGCGGACGCTGCGCTCGGCGAGCGCGCCGTGGCCGATCTCGCGACGGCCGGGCCCCATGATGCGGCCGGTCTCGCCGACGGAGAAGTTCGGGAACGTGTAGTGCAGGATGAACTGCTTCTTCGTCTCGCCGCCGGTGTAGGAATCGAAGTTCTGGATGTCGTCGCTCGTGCCGAGGGTCGCGAGGCAGACCGCCTGCGTCTCGCCGCGCTGGAACATCGAGCTGCCGTGGGCCCGCGGCAGGATGCCGACGGTGCTCTCGAGCGGCCGGATCCCGTCCATGGCGCGCCCGTCCAGGCGTTTGCCGTGGTCGAGGATGAGGCCGCGGACGGCTTCCTTCTGGATGTAGTACTGGGCGTCCTTGAGGACGAAATCGGTGACCTTGTCGGCGCCGAACTTGGCGACGAGCTTGGCGCCGACGTCGTCGAACACCGCCTTGACCGCGGCCTCGCGCGCCAGCTTCTGGTGCGTGAGGAGGGCGGGCACGATGCGGTCGCCGGCGAGGGCCTTGGCCTCGGTGAGGATCTCTTCCGGCACCACGGTGACGGTGACGGTGCGCTTGGGCTTGCCGGCCTTGGCCTGGAGCTCCTTCTGCGCCGCGATCATCGGCTGGCACTGCTCGTGCGCGAACTTGAGCGCGGCGATGAAGTCGGCCTCGGTGATCTCGTTGGCCGAGCCCTCGTACATCACGACGTCCTGCTCGTTGCCGACGTAGATCAGGTCGAGATCGGACTCGGCCTGCTGCTCATGGGTCGGGTTGGCGACGAACCCGCCCTTCACGCGGGCGACACGGAGCGCGCCCAGCGGGCCGGCCCACGGGATGTCGGACACGGTGAGCGCGGCGCTGGCGCCGAGGATCGAGAGGATGTCGGCGTCGTTCGAGCCGTCCGCGGACATCAGGATCGATTGGATCTGGACCTCGCAGTAGTAGCCCTTCGGGAACAACGGACGGATGGGCCGGTCGGTCAGGCGGCAGGTCAGGATCTCCTTCTCGGAGGGACGGCCTTCGCGCTTGAAATATCCGCCGGGATAACGGCCCGCGGCGGCGGCGCGCTCGCGGTAGTCGACGGTCAGCGGGAAGAACTCCTGGCCGGGCTTGGCCTTGGAGGCGGCGCAGGCGGCGGTGAGGATGATGGTCTCGCCGAGCTGGACGGTGACGGCACCGTCGGCTTGCTTGGCGTAGCGGCCGGTCTCGATGATGAGCTCCTGGCCGCCGATGGGGATGATGATTTTCTCGGGCATATACGGACTTTGCCCGTCGGCCCAGAGGAACTTCAGTCAGCCGCCGCCCGCTGTCCTTCGGTACGGACGTGGCGGTAGCTCAATGAAATTTCCCGGGCCTGTCCGGGCGATTGTTTACTTGGCGACGCAGCTTGGGGTTTAGGGAAGGCCGGAGATGGACGCCGCGTGCGTCCCGAACGGAATCCCGGTCCCGTCGTGGGACCGTACCGGCCAAAAAGCGAAGCCGGGCGCTGGGCCCGGCTTCAGAAAGTTCATTTACGGAGCTTCAGCTTGGCGGTGATGGCCTTGTAACGGGCCTCATCCGTCTTCTGGAGGTAGTTCAACAGCCGGCGGCGTTGGCTCACCATCATGAGGAGGCCGCGGCGCGAGCTGTTGTCCTTGTTGTTCTTCTGGAGATGTTCGGAGAGCGAGTTGATGCGGTGCGTGAGCAGGGCCACTTGGACGTCGGTCGAACCGGTGTCTTTGTCGTGGGTCTTGAACTCGCCGATGGTCTTGGACTTTTCTTGCATAGTGATCCGGTGTCGGGCAGCTCATGCCGCCCGGTAATGTATTCCGTTAATCGAGACGCCGACGTTAGGAAACGGTGACCGGGGTGTCGAGCCTTGTTTTCCCGCCGTCCGGTTGTCTCGGTCGGCCGTCCCGGTTGGCAACGGGAGGCCCTCTCCCAAGTGCGGCAGCCGGAGGATGCCGGACCGCCAAGGTCGGGGCCGACCGGATGAAAAAGTGCCGACCAGGGGAGCACGGTCGACGAGGTGCCCCCTCACCCGCGGCAGATGCAACCGGGACCGGGACGACCGACCGCTGCACCTCCCCTTTCTCTGCCGTCGTCCCCGTCAAGCGACAGTGATCGACGTTCTGGTGACAGGATTGTGCTTGTCACCCCGGAGTTTCGGCGCTTTATAGCCACGAATCTCCGGACGCTCTAACCACGCCCGGGATAGCAGACGCCAACAAATGAACTACCACACCAACCAACTGGGAAGCGTAGAACTCTTCCGTCGCGCTCTCGTCGTGGGCCTAGGGGCCCAACTCATCGCCGCGCCCGCGCTCTTCGCGCAGGCGACGTCGGGCACCGAACCGACCGAGATGAAGAAACAGGTCGTCACCGGATCGCTGATCCCGACGGCGGAGACGGTCACCGCCGCTCCGGTCGACATCATCACCCCGGAGACCATCCAACGCAGCGGTGCGCGCACCATCGACGAGGTCCTCCGCAAGACGCCCACGGCGATCGGCGGCGGCAACTACGGCCTCTCGCAGGGCAACGGCGGCGACGGGACCTCGGCGATCGCGTTGCGCGGCATCCCGGGCGGCACCTTGGTGCTCGTCAACGGGCGGCGCACGGCGAACCAGGACCTCAACGCCATCCCGTTCGGGGCGGTGGACCGGATCGAGGTGCTCAAGGACGGCGGCTCGTCTCTCTACGGCGCGGACGCCGTGGCCGGCGTGGTCAACATCATCCTGAAGAAAGACTTCAACGGCGCCGAGTTCAACGCCTCCTACGGCAACACGACCTCGACGGATGCCGCGGAGCAGCGCTACAGCTTCATCCTCGGTTCCTCGACCGAGAAGACCTCCGTGCTCATCGGCGGCACTTACTACCGCGCCAACTCGCTGTACAGCCGCGACCGCGACCGTTCGTTGCCGGACCTCGCCGACCCGAACAACACCTCGGGCACCAGCAACCCCGGCCGCGTCCGCACGTCCGCTGGGTCCGATCCCGCCGACATCATCCCCGGAGGCGGCTTGGTCTACCGTGGCGCGCCTGGCACCACCGGCAAGAGCTTGGCGGACTACACCGCCTACAACGGCTCGACCGACCGGTTCCCGTTCCCGCTGTACACCCCGGCGATCCGTGATTCCGAACGGTACAGCATCTTCGGCAACGCGGAACATGCCCTGTTCGGCGAGCACCTGAAGTTCTTCACCGACGCGTTCTACACGAAGTCGTACAGCTACAACCAGTTGGCGCCGACGCCGATCGTGTTCGCGAACCAGTCGACCCTCACCAGCCCGAACGGCATCGTCATCCCGGCGAACAACCCCTACAACCCGTTCGGCATCCCCATCACCACGATGGCCTACCGGCCGGTCGAACTCGGGCCCCGCGTCGACTCCAACGACTACGACATCTTCCGCTTCACCGGCGGTTTCAAGGGCCAGATCGGCGACAGCAGCTGGGGTTGGGAGACCGCGGCGCTCTACACCACGCAGAACGGTGTGAACCTCCAGGGCAACGACATCAGCCGCACCGGCCTCGAAGCGGCCATCAACTCCACCAACCCGGCCACGGCCTTCAACCCCTTCGGCAACGCGGCGAACAGCCAGGCGGTGCTCGACGCCATCCGGCTCGACCACTACACCTTCGCCAAGGACCGGTTGTTCTCCATCGACGGCAAGGTGTTCGGCGAGCTGTTCGACCTCCCGGGCGGCCCCGTGCAGCTCGTGGTCGGCGCCGAGCATCGCGAAGAGACGCGCGATTACCGACCGGACGCCTCGCTCATCAACGGCGATGTCGTCGGGTTCAACTCCGCGAAACCGTACATCGGATCGCGCGACGTCAACGGCGTGTTCTACGAGATCAAGATCCCGATCTTGGGCAACGACTTCAACTTCCCGGGCGGGAACTACTTCGAGCTGAACCACTCGGGTCGTTACGAGGACTATTCGGACTTCGGGACGGAGTACACCCCGAAGATCGGCTTCCTGTGGCAACCGTTGGCGGACAAGTCGGTCGCCCTGCGCGGTTCCTACTCGGAATCGTTCACCGCTCCGGCGTTCTCCGACCTCTACACGCCGTCGGCCGAGAGCTTCCCGGAGCTCATCAACCCGGTCCGCCGCGACCTGATCAAGAAGGGCGTGATCACCGAGAACGACTACCCGGTCCTCGAGCAGGTCGACACGTTCTACACCGGCAACCCGAACCTGAAGCCGGCCACGGCCAAGAACCTCACGGCCAGCATCGTCTACACGCCGCCGGCGCTCAAGACGCTGACCCTCGGCGTCGATTGGTTCCGCTTGGAGCAGTCCAACGTCGCCGGTTCCGTCGACCAGTTCATCATCGACGAGAACTATCGCACGGGCGGACCCACCAACCCGGGCGCGCTCTATTCGAACCTGATCAACTACGATCCGGCGACCTACACCTACAACACCTTGACGGCGCCGACGCTCAACCTGTCGAAGCGCATCGTCGAAGGGTTCGACGGCAGCGTCACCTACGTGCTGGCGACGGACACCGCCGGGACCTTCACGTCCACCACGGTGTTCTCGTACTTCTACCGTTTCGACCAGGAGAACATCCCGGGCAGCGGCATCCGCGACCGCCTCGGCGACTTCTCGCAGCCCGAAGCCGGGTTCGGCCTCGGCTCGTTGCCGCGCATCAAGGGGAACACCAGCTTGTTCTGGGCGTACCGCAACTTCGAGGTCGGCCCGACGCTCAACTACATCGGCGCCTACCTCGACGACGTGGTCGCGGGCTTCGACCGCGAGGTCAAGGCCCAGGTCACCCTCGACTTCCAGGCGAGCTACAAGTTCACCTCCGGCTGGCTCGACAAGACCAAGTTGACCGCCGGCGTCCTGAACGCCACCGACGAACGCCCGCCGCTCGTCGAGGGCTCCTTCGCCGACAAGTACGATCGCGACACGCATGACCTGCGCGGCCGTTTCTGGTACGTCCAGGCGAGCAAGAAGTTCTAGGCCCCAAAGGCACGACAGGCCGGCTCCGTCACCGGAGCCGGCCTTTTTCGTTCCGCCCTTTCCCATGAGATCCCCTTTCCGTCCGTTCCTGCTCGCCGTCCTCTTGGGCGGGAGCGCCGCCGTCGCGGAGACGGTCGCCGTCGAGAGATCACGTTTGGCCGAACTGGAACGCCAAGCGGCCAAGGTGCCCGGACTGGAGCGCGAGCTGGCCGCCGCGCGCGCGGAACTGGCCCGCTTCCGCATCGCCCCGCCCGAGCGTCCCGCCGCCTGGGTGCCGCCCGCCGTCGAGCAAGCCGTGGCCAAAGCGCCGCCGACCCCGGCCGCGAGCACGTTGCCGCCGCTGGCCCCGGGAGCCGAGGTCTCCGCCATCGACCTGCTCAACCACTACGAGACCGACCCCGTCGCGGCCGAGGCCCGCTACGCCGGGCGCAAGTTCCGCGTCCGAGGGGTCATCGCGCAGCTCGACAAGGCCATGTTCACCTCGCCGTACCTCGTCATCTTCCGGTTGCCGGGTAGATCCGCGGCGCTCGAGTGCGCGGTCTCGCCCGACGACAGCTTCGGCAAGGTCTACCTCACCGGCGACCGCGCCCGGGTCGTCGGCGAACGTGGCAACCAGCGCGTCACGTTCGCCAGCGTCGGCACCGAGGTCGTGGTCGAGGGCAAGTGCACCGGCGGCAAGTCCGGGCTCATCCGATTGGTCCAGGCCAGGACCGTCTCCTCGCCGTGACGCGGCGATTGACTCGCCGGGTGGACGCTCTCTAGGTTCCTCCAGTAAATACCGGCTTCCGCTGCCCCGAGTTTACTCCGGGGCATTTTTGTTGCCGACGCACCGCGCACACACACATGGCCAACACGATTCTCGTCGGCGCCCAATGGGGCGACGAAGGCAAAGGCAAGATCATCGACGTCCTCACCGAACAGGCTGAGATCGTCGTCCGCACGCAGGGCGGCAACAACGCCGGGCACACCGTCTACGTCGGACCCGTCAAGTACGTCCTGCACCTCATCCCCAGCGGGATCCTGCGGCCGGACAAGGTCTGCGTGGTCGGCAACGGCGTCGTGCTCGATCCCGTGAGCCTCGTCGGCGAGATCGACGGCCTGGAGAAGCTCGGCGTCGCCGTGTCGCCCAAGAACCTGCTCATCTCCGAGACCGCCCACATCGTGTTCCCGTGGCACCGCGAGCTGGACGGCCAGCGCGAGGTCCGCAAAGGCAACGCCAAGATCGGCACGACCAAGCGCGGCATCGGCCCGACCTACGGCGACAAGGCCGCGCGCGTCGGCCTGCGCGTCATCGACCTCATCAACGCCGACCGCTTCCCGGCGAAGCTCCGCGAGCGTCTCGACGAGAACAACGAGGTGCTCAAGGCGCTCGGCGCGAAGACGATCGAATACGCCCCGCTGCTCGCCGACTACACGAAGGCCGCGGACCGGCTGCGCCCGTTCGTCACCAACACGGTCCTCTACCTGCACCAGGCGACCCGCCGGCATGCCAACATGCTCTTCGAGGGGGCCCAAGGGACCTTCCTGGACCTCGACCACGGCACCTATCCGTTCGTCACCTCGTCGAACACCACCTCCGGCGGCGCCTGCACCGGGTCCGGCGTCCCGCCCAACCGCATGGACCGCGTCGTCGGCGTGATGAAGGCCTACACCACCCGCGTCGGCGAAGGACCGTTGCCCACCGAGAACGCGGAGATCTCGGACATGCTGCACGGCATGGGACGCGAGTTCGGCGCGACCACCGGCCGCGCCCGCCGCTGTGGCTGGTTCGACGCCGTCGCCACCCGGCACGCCGCCATGGTCAACGGCATCGACGAGCTCGCCATCACCAACGTCGACGGACTGGATTCGCTCAAGACCATCAAGGTCTGCACCGCGTACCGCGTCGACGGCCGGATCATCGACCACGTGCCGGCCGATTGCGAGATCCTCGCCCGCTGCGAGCCCGTGTTCCAGGAGTTCCCGGGTTGGCAGACGTCCACCGAACAGATCACGACGTGGGATGCGCTGCCGGTGAACTGCCGGCACTATCTGCTCACGCTCGCGCAGCTCACCAACGCGCGGCTCACCATCACCAGCGTCGGCCCCGCCCGCGAGCAGACGATGTTCCTCTGAGCGCTTCGCGCCTCGACCGACCGGAGGGACCCGATCCGGGCGCCCGCTTGGGATCGGTGGGCGCGGAAAACGGCCACGCCCTCGCTTGAGCGCCGAACCCAAGCTCTCCCCCGCCGCGCAGGCCAACCTGCCGCAGCACGTCGCCGTCATCATGGACGGCAACGGGCGCTGGGCGAAACAGCGCCATCTGCCGCGCGTCGAAGGCCATCGCATCGGCGTCGAATCCGTCCGGGCCATCGTCCGCGCCGCCGGCGAGGTCGGCATCAAGTACCTCACCTTGTACGCCTTCTCGGTCGAGAACTGGAACCGGCCCAAGGACGAGGTCGACATGTTGATGAAGTACCTCGCCCGGTTCCTGAAGAACGAGATCGGCGAGCTGAACCGCAACAACGTCCGCCTCGAGGCGATCGGGCAGATCTGGCGGTTGCCCGAGGCCGTGCAGCTCCAGCTCGAGAAGACCAAGGCGGCGCTCGCCAAGAACAACGGCCTGACGCTCGTCCTCGCGCTGAGCTACGGGGGCCGCACCGAGCTGGTCGAGGCCGTCCGCGCCATCGCCGGCAAGGTCAAGGCCGGCGCCATCGAGGCCGCCGAGATCAACGAACGCGTGCTGGCCGAGCATCTCTACACCCGTCATTTCCCCGACCCTGACCTGCTCATCCGGACCAGCGGCGAGATGCGCGTGAGCAACTTCCTGCTCTGGCAGATCAGCTACGCCGAGTTCGTGGTCACCCAGACCCTCTGGCCGGATTTCCGGAAGGCCCAGCTCTTCGAGGCCCTCGAGGAATACGCCCGGCGCCACCGGCGTTTCGGCGGCCTCTGAGCGGCCCTGTCCCTCCGGGACCGGGAGGGAGGGACCCGGCCTTCCCGGTTCCGGATTCCTCGCGCTGGCCAAGGTCCTTCCGGCCTGTTATCCCCTTTGCCACCGAAGCCGCCACAACGGCCTGAGTCCATGCCTTCCAGAGCCCTGAAGAAAAAAACCGTCGTCACCGACCCGGTCGAGCCGGCCGTAACGCCGCCGCCGAAGAGCCCGGAGACGGCCTTCCTGACCAAACCGAAGCTCTCGCCGAAGTCCCGCAAACGCGACATGCCCGAGGGGCTGTGGACCCGCTGCCCGGAGTGCGAGGAGCTCATCTACGACAAGGATCTGGACGACAACCTCAAGGTCTGCCCGAAGTGCGGGCACCACTTCCCGATCGCGTCGCGCGAACGCATCCACTCCTTGGTCGAGACCTGCTCGTTCGAGGAGATGGACGCCCAGATGGAGGCGGTCGACGTGCTCCAGTTCACCGGCGCCGCCAGCTACGAGTCCAAGCTCGCCGCCAACCGGAAGAAATCGCCGCTGCTCAAGGACGCCGTGGTCACCGGCATCGGGCGGATCGGTCACCACCGGGTCGCGCTCGGCGTGATGGATTTCTCCTTCCTCGGCGGATCCATGGGCTCGGTCGTCGGCGAGAAGCTCACCCGTCTCATCGAGCTCGGGACCGACCGGGGGCTCCCGGTGGTCATCATCTCGGCGAGCGGCGGCGCCCGCATGTACGAAGGCATGTTCAGCCTGATGCAGATGGCCAAGACCTGCGGGGCGCTGGCCTACCACGCCAAGAACAAGCTGCCCTACATCTCCGTGCTGACCGACCCGACCTACGCCGGCGTCATCGCCAGCTTCGCGACGATCGGGGACCTCATCATCGCCGAGCCCAAGGCCGGCATCGGTTTCGCCGGCGCGCGCGTCATCAAGGACACCACGCAAGCCGAGCTGCCCGAAGGTTTCCAGACGGCCGAGTTCCTGCAGAAGCACGGGTTGATCGACGCCATCGTCTCCCGCAAGGAGATGAAGGACCGCTTGGTCTACTACCTCGACTTCCTCACCGCCGGCCGACGGCCGCATTGAGCAGGCGCAGGACGAGACAGGCGGCCTTCCGGTCCGACCGGAGCCGCCTTCCGCGATGCCTACGCCAAGGCGGTGGCCGCGACCTCTTGGATGATCTGCTGGAGCGAGCGCTCCGGACGGAATCCCGTCAGCCGGGCAAGCTTCTCGAGAGCAGGGCGCCGGTTCCTCATGTCCTCGAACCCGGCGGCGTAGGCCTGTTCGTAGCTGACGAACTCGACCACCGAACCGGTCCCGAGCGTCTGGATCACACGTGAGGCCAGCTCGCGGATGCTGACCGGTTCGTCGTGGCCCACGTTGACGACCTCGCCCCGTGCCGCGTCGCACGCGCGCAACCGGACCAAGGCTTCCACCGTGTCCGCCACATGGCAGAAGCACCGTGTCTGCAAGCCGTCGCCGTAGACGCGGAGCGGCCGACCGGCCTTGGCGGCGTCCACGAAACGGGGCAGCACCATGCCGTGCCGGCCGGTCTGCCGCGGGCCGACGGTGTTGAAGAGCCGGACGATCGTGACCGGCAGGCCGCGTTCCCGCATATGCGCGAGCGCCAGGAACTCGTCCATCAACTTGGAGCAGGCGTAGCTCCAGCGTCCGAGCGTCGGCGGCCCGATCAACAGGTCGTCCTCCTCGCTGAACACCATCTTCGGGCTCTTGCCGTAGACCTCCGAGGTCGATGCCAGCAACAAGGGGACGCCTGCCGGCGCGGCCGCGGCCAGGACCGCCTCGGTCTCGCGCAGGTTCGTCTCGATGGTGCGGATCGGGGAGTTCACCACCAGCTCGACGCCGACCGCGGCCGCGAGATGGAAGACGAAGCCGCATCCGGCGACCAGATCGGCGAGGCCGGCGAACGCGGAGACCTTCGACCCGATCACACGCAGACCCGGGTGGCCGGCCACCGCGCGCAGGTTGTCCATGCTGCCCGTGGACAGGTCGTCGTTGACCACCACCGACTCTCCGTCCGCGAGCAACCGCTCCGTCAGGTGCGAGCCGATGAACCCGGCGCCGCCGGTGACGAGGACTGGTTTGTTCACGGACGGAGCATGTGAGCGGCCCCGTCGCGGCAAAAGCGCAAACACCTATTCCAGCGCGGCGGCCACCGCCTCGGCGAGCTTCTGCCGATAGGCCGGGGTCCCGATCTTGCGGGCCTCCTCGGGGTTCGAGAGGTAGCCGCCTTCGACGAGGATCGCCGGGCGGTTCTGTCCGCGGAGCACGCCCATGAACCGGGCGCGCTTCACGCCGCGGTCCGCGGCTCCGGTCGCCGCGAGCAGACGACGATGGACCCGGAACGCCAGCCGCAGGTTCTCCGCGTCGAACGCGTTGTTCGGCCAGGCCTGCGAGGCGTCGTCCGGGAAATCGCGCGTGACGTTCGACGGCAGTCCCCGCGGGGTGAGGCAATACGTCTCGAGACCGGCCGCCTGCGCGTTGGGGAAGCCCGAATTGAAGTGGAGGCTGACGAAGAGCGCCGCTCCGGCCTGCTCCGCGAAGGCGACGCGCCCGGGAAGATCCGCGCTGGTGTCCTCGGTCCGCGTCATCCGCACCTCCCATCCACGGGCCTCCAGCAGCGGCTTCAGCCGGCGCGCCCAGTCGAGGGTGAGCTCCTTCTCATAGGCGTTGCCGACGATGCTGCGACTGCCCGAGTTGGTGCCGCCGTGGCCGGGATCGATGACCACGAGCCTCGGCGTTCTCGGCACCGCGGGTTCCGCGCCGAGCAACGGGACGAAGTTCTTCTCGATATCGCGATGGAACACCTCGACCCGGCCGTCCTGGGTCCTCGGCCCGATGCCGAGATACACCGCGGTGCCGTCCCACAGGGCGCGCTGGCTGCCGGGCACGACCTTGACCGGAGGCTGCCCGTGCTCGGCAAGCCATGCGGCCCAGTCCACCCACACCGCTTGCGGAGGGGCCGCCGGCACGCCGGGGATCTCCGAGGGCGCAGCTTGTGTCGCCGGCGGCGGCACGATCACGTCAGGGACCGGCGACGGGTCACGGGCGGCTTGAAGCGCAGGTTCGGTCGGAACGGCCACCGCTTCCATCGGAGGCGCCGGGGGCGCCGCGGGTCGTGCGGCGGAAGTGTCCGGCTTCGTGCGGCATCCCGCGACGACGGCGATGGCCAAGGTGGAGAGGAGGAGCAGGTCGGCGCGTCGCACGGCGCGCGATTAAGCGGACCGCCCGGGCGCGCACAAGCGGGAAACGCCCCGGCGCGCTCTCAGCCCGCGGACGAGGTGAGCAACCGGTGCCGGAGCAGCGCGGAATCCCGCGCGGCGGCGCGCAGTTTCCCGTCCGCGCCCGAGATCCCCATCCGCTCCAGCCACGCGGCGAACTCCGGCGCGGGCTTCGCGCCGAGCACCTGCCGGACATAGTGCGCGTCGTGGAAGCTCGTGGACTGGTAGCTGAGCATGATGTCGTCGGCGCCCGGCACGCCCATGATGTAGTTCACGCCGGCGACGCCGAGCATCGTCAGCAGGACATCCATGTCGTCCTGGTCGGCGGCGGCGTGGTTGGTGTGGCAGACGTCGCAGCCCATCGGCAGACCGAGCAGCTTGCCGCAGAAGTGGTCCTCCAGCCCGGCCCGTATGATCTGCTTGCCGTCCGCGAGATACTCCGGGCCGATGAACCCGACCACCGTGTTCACGAGCAGCGGCGAGAAGGCGCGCGCGACCGCGTAGGCCCGCGCCTCCAACGTCTGCTGGTCCACGCCGTGGTGCGCGTCGGCCGAGAGACACGAGCCTTGCCCGGTCTCGAAGTACATCACGTCGTCGCCCACGGTGCCGCGCTTGAGCGACAACGCGGCCGCGCGCGCCTCGCCGAGGAGCCTGAGGTCGACGCCGAAGCTGGCGTTCGCCGCCTGCGTCCCGGCGATGCTCTGGAACACGAGGTCCACCGGCACGCCGCGCGCGATCGCCGCGATCTGCGTCGTCACGTGGCCGAGCACGCAGGACTGCGTCGGGATGGAGTAGGTGGTGACCAGCTCGTCGATCAACCGCACGAGATGCTCCAGCGAGGCGACGTTGTCCGATGCCGGGTTGATCCCGATGACCGCGTCGCCGGCGCCCATGAGCAGGCCGTCGAGCGTGCTCGCGGCGATGGCGCGCGGGTCGTCGGTCGGATGGTTCGGCTGGAGCCGGACCGCGAGATGCCCGGGCAGGCCCAAGGTGTTCCGGAAACGCGTCACCACCGAGATCTTCTTCGCGACCAGGACGAGGTCCTGGTTGCCCATCAGCTTGCTCACCGCCGCCGCCATCTCGGGCGTGATGCCCGGAGCGAGGGCGCGGAGCTCGGCGGGCCCGGTCCCGTAGGCCAGCAGATGTTCCCGGAACTGCCCGACGCTCAGGCCGCGGACCGGCGCGAACGCCGCCCTGTCATGCGTGTCGAGGATCAGCCGAGTGACCTCGTCGGTCTCGTAGGGCACAACGGGTTCGTCGAGGAACCGCTGGAGCGCGGTGTCCGCCAGCTCCATCTGGGCCCGCACGCGCTCCTCCTGGGTCCGTGCGGCGAGGCCGGCCAACTGGTCGCCGGAGCGCAACGGCGAGGCCTTGGCGAGCAGGGTTCGGAGTTCGGTTCGGGCGCCCATGACCCCGCGACGTTCGCAAGCGATGGGCGCGTTGGCAACGAAGGCGTCGGAACCCCGGTCGATCGCTCCTCGGGAAACCGCGACTGTTCAATCCTTCGACTTCCCGTCGTCACCGGTCCAGTTCCCGATCTCGAGGTGCGGGTCGTTGTCGTTGTTCCAACGGCGCCGCCAATCGACGTTCTTCGGGTTGACGGCCTCCTTGCGCAGGGCGGATTCGGCATGGCCGTCGGCGAACATGAAGTTGCTGCGCTGGTTGTGGCGCTTCGCAGGCCATTGGTCGGATTCCTTGGGGTCGATGTTGCCGTCCCAGCTCGCGTCCGTCTTGCTGTCGGCCAGCATGATCATCGAGCTCGGCGACACCACCGCGCTCTCCCGGACCTCGGGCACCGTCCCGATGTCGCCGCCGAGCCCGAGCTGGGGCAGCGCGCCCGGAGCCCGGAGCCCCCAGTCGTTGTAGCCGTAGCTGAAGGCGGCCGCGCCCTTCGAGAACACCGGCGTGCCGATGTATTCAAGCTGGCCCTTGAGGGTCTTGTTCACGTTCGTGTCCCACTTCGAGTCCGGCTTGTTCGCCGGGCACCAGAAGGCGGCGCGGTTCGTGCCCATCTGCGAGAAGAGCCGGTTGACCCAGATGTAGGAGAAGTATCCGGGGTTGGCCTTGCCATCGATGGTGTTGCGGGCGTCGATCGCGCCGGGATAGGCCTTGAAATCGCCCACGTACATGAGGGTCGCGAGGCCCATCTGGCGCTGGTTGTTCAGGCAGGCGGTGGCGAGCGCCTTGCCCTTCGCCTTGCCGAGCGCCGGCAACAGCATGCCAGCCAGGATCGCGATGATGGCGATGACGACCAGCAGCTCGATGAGCGTGAACGCGCCGCGCTGGGCGGACCGGAGGAAGGAGGTGCGCATACGATTCGTTTTCAGGGGGTGGGACGACGTTGGTCCAAGGCCCGCCGGACAACCATGCCGCCGAGCCACGGCCGGCTATCCCAAACGCACGTCCTCGTTCAACGCGCGGTGACGACCACGTAGTTGCGTTTGCCCTTCCGCAACAACAGGTGCTTGCCGAACAGCAGGTCGGCGGACGTGGCCGATCCCGCGACTTCGGTGACGCGGATGTTGTTGAGATACAGGCCGCCGCCCTCGAGGTCTTTCCGGGCCTGTCCTTTGCTGGGCGCGAGGCCGGCGTGGACGAAGAGCTCCACCAGCGACAGGCCGGGCCCGGCGAGCTTGGCGGCTTCGATGTCCTTCGTCGGAACCTCGCCCACGATGTCGCCGAACGTGCCCTCGCCGATGCCGTCGAGCCCGCCGCCGAAGAGGATCTCGCTCGCACGGATGGCCTCCTGCGTCGCCGCCTCGCCGTGCAGCAGGTCGGTGACGGCCTTCGCCAGCGCCTTGTGCGCGACGCGCGCGCCGGGGTCCGCCGCGTGCCGTGCTTCCAGCGACTCGATCTCCTCGCGGCCGAGGAAGGTGAAGAACTTGAGATGGCGGATGACGTCCCGGTCGTCCGCGTTGACCCAGAACTGGTAGAAGCGATAGACGCTGGTGCGACGCGGATCGAGCCAGACGGTCCCCGACTCGGTCTTGCCGAACTTCGTGCCGTCCGCCTTGGTGATCAACGGCAGCGTGAGCCCGAACGCCGGTTTCCCGAGCTTCTTGCGGATGAGGTCGATGCCCGCGGTGATGTTGCCCCATTGGTCCGAGCCGCCGATCTGCAGGTCGCAGCCCTGGTCGCGGCTGAGCACGTAGAAATCGAAGGCCTGGAGCAGCATGTAGCTGAACTCCGTGTAGCTGATGCCGACCTCCCGGTCCTCCATCCGGGCGCGCACCGATTCCTTGGCGACCATCTGGTTCACCGTGAAATGCTTCCCGATGTCGCGCAGGAATCCGATGAAGCTGATGCCGTCCGTCCAATCCGCGTTGTCGACCAGGCGCGCGGTGTTGGGCGAGGCCGTGAAATCGAGCAGCCGCGCGAGCTGCGGGCGCACGCCGGCGACGTTGGCGGCGATGCCCTCCTTGGTGAGCAGCTGCCGCTCGGCCGTCTTGCCGCTGGGATCGCCGATGCTGCCGGTCGCGCCGCCCGCGACCGCGATGGGGATGTGCCCCGCGTCCTGGAAGCGCCGGAGCGTGATCAACGGCACGAGGCTGCCGACGTGCAGCGAGTCCGCCGTGGGGTCGAACCCGCAGTAGAGCGTCACCGGTCCCGCCGCGAGCCGCTGCCGCAGCGCCTCGGTATCGGTGCAATCGGACACGAGGCCGCGCCACTGGAGGTCTTCGAAGATGTTCATCGGAGACGCGCTTTATCGCGGCCGGCGGACGCCGGCTCAAGCGGGAACCACCACTGGCACGGTCGTGGCACGATGCCCTGCCCCTGCCCGGGATCGCTCCGTAACCGTTCCACCACCGCGCCGGTCAAGACCGCGTCACCTGACATCATCCCATGAAACACACATCCCTCCTGTTCCTTGCCGGAGCCATCGCGCTGTCCGGCTCCGCGTTCGCAGATGCCGACCTGAGCAAGCTGCCTCCTCCCTCGTCCAAGAAAGGCCTGACCTTCGAGAAGGACATCAAACCCTTGTTCGAGGCCTCCTGCACCGGCTGCCACGGTGAGAACAAGCAGAAGGGCGACCTCCGGCTCGATTCGTTGGCCGCGGTGCTGAAGGGCGGCGAGGACGGCAAGGTCGTGGTGCCCAAGAAGAGCAAGGAAAGCTCGCTCGTCGTCGCCATCTCGGGTCTCGACGAGGAGAAGACGATGCCTCCCAAGCGCAAGCCCGGCCGCGGCGGTCCCGGTGGTCCCGGCGGACCCGGAGGGCCGGGTGGACCTGGCGGCGAACGCAAAGGCGGCGGCGATCGCCCTCAGGGAGGACCGGGCGGTCCTGGCGGACCCGGCGGTCCGGGAGGTCCGGGAGGTTTCAAGATGCCCAAGGCGCTGACAGCCGACGAGGTCGGTCTGGTGCGCGCTTGGATCGATCAAGGCGCCAAGTGATCTGACCGACCGACCGCGCCGCCTTCGCTGGTCCATCCGAGGGCCAGCAAGGCGGCGTTGTCGTGTCTTGTACCAGCCGTCTCCCGAACGGACAATCAAGCGCAGCCCGTGCCCTGTCCGACTGCGTCGAGGAGACCATCGGAGCAGGACATCCGGCGCTGCGGCGCGTTCCACCATCACGGTCGCGGCAGACCCGGGCAGCGGCGGGACAGGGCCCGGAGATCGCGGGCAGAGCGTAAGACGCCTACGGAACGCGCACGGCCTTGGGCCTGGCTGAAACGAACGGCTCGCGCATGTGCCGACACCGCCCCGCTCCTCCGGTGAAAATAAACCGCCCCCCGGCCAACTTCCGCTTGCGGGCCGCGCGGGCTTCGGCTTTTTAGCGCGTCGCGATGTCGCGCTCGACCCGGACAGCGACATCGCG
>CANGMH010000059.1 GCA_947454005.1 Verrucomicrobiota bacterium | reverse complement strand
GTACCAAGAAGTTCATGCCCGGCGGTCTGCTGGCCGCCGCATCGCTCGCGGCCGGATCGTTCGCCTACTTCGCCACCCGCTGATCCGGCACCGGGCCGCGGGCCGTTGATCCTGCCGCGAGGCCCGGTCCGCCACGCCCGGGATCCCGCACGACGGCCATCCGCTCGGCGTTCCACGTTCCCTTTCCGCGTTTCTCCGCACATGTCTCCTCGCGATCTGCCGGTCTGGCAGCTGCACGCCGATATCGTCCGCGTGCTCAACGAAGGCAACCAACTCGTCCTTGTCGCGGCCACCGGCTCCGGCAAGACGACGCAGGTGCCGCAGATGCTCCTCGACGCCGGGCTCGCCGGCGACAAGCGCATCGTCGTCCTCCAGCCGCGCCGGGTCGCGGCGCGCACCGTCGCGTCGCGGGTGGCTTGGGAACGGGACGGCAAGCTCGGCGGCGAGGTCGGGTACCAGGTCCGTTTCGAGGACCACCTTTCCCGGGCGTCGCGGCTGTGCTTCGTCACCGAGGGCATCCTGTTGCGCTGGCTGCAGGACGACCGCGACCTCGGCGACGTCGGCGTGGTGATGTTCGACGAGTTCCACGAGCGGAACCTGCTCAGCGACGTCGCGCTCGCCTTGGTGAAGCGCCTGCAACAGACCACGCGGCCCGACCTGAAGATCGTGGTCATGTCGGCGACGCTCGAGGCCGGCCCGGTCGCCCGTTATCTCTCGGACGACGACGAGACACCCGCACCGATGCTCGCGTCGGAAGGTCGCACGTTCCCCGTGTCCATCCGGTGGTCGGAGTACGGCGACGAAAGGCCCGCCTCCGAGCAGGCCGCCGACGCCGTCGAGCGCATCGTCCGCAACGGCGACCCGGGCGACATCCTCGTGTTCATGCCCGGCATGGGCGAGATCAACTCGACGATCAACGCGCTGCGGGACGCGCGCCTCGGCGAGCGCTGCGCGTTCATCCCGTTGCACGGCGACCTGCAACCGGAGGACCAGGACCGCGCCTTCCAACCGAGCGACGTGCGCAAGATCGTCGTCTCCACCAACGTCGCCGAGACCAGCGTCACCATCGACGGCGTCTGCCATGTCGTGGATGCGGGCCTCGCCCGCATCGCCCGGCACGACGCGGAGCGCGGGATCCAGACGCTCGCGGTGGAACCGATCAGCCGGGCGAGCGCCGACCAGCGCTCGGGCCGCGCCGGCCGGACCGCGCCGGGGACATGCTGGCGCCTGTGGACCGAGAGCGCGAATCTGGACCGTCCCGCCAAGAACACCCCGGAGATCCAGCGCGCCGACCTCGCGGAGGTGGTGCTCCTGCTGCACTCGCTGGGCATCCGCGAGGCCGCGCGGTTCGATTGGCTCGACAAACCCGATCTCGCCGCGGTCGTCCGCGCCGAACGCCTGCTCACCACCCTCGGCGCGCTCAAGGCGAAGCCCGATGCGTCGTCCCCGGACGCGGGCTCCGCGCCGGTGGCCCCGGGACGCGACCACTCCGACCTGACCCCGATCGGCCGCCAGATGCTGCGCCTGCCGATGCACCCGCGCTATTCCCGGATGCTCGTGGAGGCGTCGCGCCGCGGATGCGTCCCCGCCGCCGCGCAGTGCGCCGCGCTGGTGAGCGGACGCGACCTGTTGATGCGCCTCGGCCGGGACGACGGCCATGTGAAGGAGGCGCGCGAGCTGTTCGAGGGCAGCGCGCTCACGGATTTCCACACGCTGATGCGGGCGCAACAATTCGCCAAGAACGCGCGCTTCGACGTCAACCAATGCCGCCGCCACGGGGTCCACGCGCAATCGGCGCGGCAGGTCGAGGACACCTTCCGCCAGATCCTCCAGATCGCCGAGCGGGAACGCTTGATCCAAGAAGAGCCGACGGCGGACGCCGCGGGCGCCGACCGGCCTTCGCCCACCGATCCGGATGCTTTGGCCAAGTGCCTTCTCGCCGGGTTCATCGACCAGCTCGCCGTGCGGCGCGACAGCGGCACGCTCGATTGTCTCCTGACCGAGGGCCGGGCCGGCACGCTGGTGCGCGAGAGCGTCGTCACCTCGCCGCTGTTCGTGACCGCGGCGATCCGCGAGGTGGACGGGCGGACGGGCCGGATGACGTTGCTCACCTTGGCGACGGCAGTGAAGCAGGCGTGGATCGAGGAGCTCTTCCCGCAGCACGTCACGACCACGACCGACCACGTCTTCGACCGCCTGCACAAGCGCGTGGCGGCCATCCGTCAGGTGCGTTGTCTCGGGCTCGTCATCGGCCAGGAGCACCAGCGTGAGGTCGAACCGGTGGCATCCGGCCGCGCGCTCGCGGATGCCTTCGCGAAGGGCTGGTTCGAACTACCGAAGCTGGACCACGAGGTGAAGCAGTTCATCGCCCGCGCCGATCTGCTCGCCACCGCACGGCCGGAACTGGAGTTCCCGCGGTTCGACGGCGCGGCGATGTTGACGGCGCTCACCCGGGCTTTCGACGGCCTCACTTTGGTTAAAGAAGCCCAGGCGGCGGAGCTGCGACCCCATTTCCGCGCGCACCTGGGCCCGGAGCAGACCGGCTGGCTCGACGAGCTGCTGCCGACGACGATCCGCTGGCCCGATGGCAAGACGTTGAAGCTCACCTATCCGGAGCCCGGCCGGGACGAGGAGGATGACGGTCCACCGTGCCCGTCGGCGCAGGTCAAATTGAGCGAATGCTGGCAGCTGAAGGAGCATCCGATCCTGGCCGAAGGAAAGGTCCCGGTGAAACTCTGGCTCCAGGCGCCGGACGGCAAACGCCTCGACAGCACGATCGATTTCCCCGCTTGGAAGGCGAGCGGCTATCCGAAGCTCCGCGCGACCATCAAAGCGAAATATCCCGGTTTCGCCTGGCCTTGAGAGCCCTTGGGTCCACCGGAAGTTTTTCTTCGATACCGCTCGCGCCCGGCGCCCGCCCAAAGACGGGCCCTGCTCACATCGGCGCCACCCGCACCGCTGCGAGGAGATCGCGCCACAGCTTGCGCGATGGCGTGCAGCCGGGAGGTACTTGGGTCGCGGCGGTGCCGGTCGCGACGGCCTGGCGGAGCCAGACCGCCGGGTCGTCCGAACCGGCGACCGCGGCGACCGCGCCCGCCAAGAGCGCGTCGCCGGCCCCGACCCGGTTGCGCGGCGTCACCCGGGGGGCCTCCGCCGAAAGCCAGACCCCCTGCCCCGTGTTCCGCAGCCAGGCGCCGTGCTCTCCGCGTGACAACAAGACCCAGCCCCCCGTCGTCACCGACAGCGCGGTCACCGCGCGTCGCAGCGCGGCTTCGGTCCGGAGCGGTCTTCCCGCCCACTGGGCCAGCTCGAATTCGTTCGGCTTGACCAAGAACGGACGGCACGCCGCCGCCAGCGCGAACGGCTCTCGGTCGCAATCGAGGAAGATGCGCCGGCCCGCCTCCCGGGCGCACCGCACCAATTTGGCGTAGGTATCGACCGGAGCGCCGAACGCCAAGGTGCCGGACACCACGACCGGATCCGACCGCTTCGCCAAGGCCGTCGCCGCCGACAAGAGCCGGGCCGCTTCGGCGCGGCCCACCCGAGGCCACGAGGGATTGAAACGGTATTGCGGTCCGGTGTCCGGGGTGACGACGACGTTGACACGGGTCGGCTGTCCGAGGCGGAAGCGGGTGAACCGGATCTTCTCGGACCGGAGCCCGGCCGCCAGTTCGTCGCCGGTCCCGCCGCCCAGCGGGAGGAACAAGCGGGCATCCGTCCCGAGCCACTTGAGCCAACGCGCCACGTTGACGCCTTTGCCGCCCGGCCAACGACGTTCGTCGACCAGCTCGTTCTTCTCCTCCGGCACGATCTCCCGGACGCGCCATTCCGCGTCCACGGCCGGATTCAACGAGATGACCAACGGGGTCACGGCGTCGGTCCGGTCAAGGTCCGCTGATGTAGCGGACCCGGTACCAGTTCAACCCGGAACCCGTCGGGGACGGCCCGGTGAACTGGGTGAACTGCGACGTCGTCGTCGTTGTCGTCGCCCGGATCGGGCTGCCCACCGGACTCCAGCGAGCCGGGACGGCGAACAGGTCGTCGGTGGTCTCCACCTGATAGGTCGCGCCGATGGTGCTGACGAAACTGACCGTCAACGGACCACCCGGCGCCGACGGCAACGTGATCACCGCGGAGACGGACGTCGGCGGAGGCGCGACCGTGCCGGTCACTTGTCGTACCCGGAAGATCCGCAGCACGCCCGCGGGCGCAGCGGGAACCTCGACCACGGTGACCGGGCCCTTCGCGGTGATCACCGGCAACGCGGCGGACCAAGCGATCGGCGCGGCGAACAGATCATCCGTGAACTCGACCTGGTACATCGCTCCGCTGGTGCTGGCGAAGGTGACGGTCACCGGGCCACCCGGCGTCGCCGAGGGTTGGATCACGGAAGGGACATCGGTCGGCGGCGTCGTCGTGCCCGACACTTGGCGGACCCGGTAGACCTTCAAACCACCGCCGGCGGTCGCGGGCAATTCCACCACCGTCACCGCGGCCGCCGCCGTGATCACCGGCAACGCAGGAGTCCAAACGACGGGCGCTGCGAAGAGGTCATCCGTGGACTCGACCTGATACTTCGCCCCGACCGTGCTGGCGAAGCTGAGGGTCAGAGGTTTGCCCGGTTCCGCCGGCACGATGACCGTGGCCGGGACGTCCACCGGAGGATCCACCGGCGGGACGACCGGATCGGCGGCCCCGACCTGCGTCAGACGATACGCCAAGAACGGCACCCCGTCGGGCAGCGGCGGCAACGGGACCGTGGTCGAGAACCCGGTGGCCACGATGTACGGCGGGACCAGTTTCCAGGTCACCGGCACCGCGGAGAGATCGGTGGTGGATTCCAGCTTGTAGGTCTCGCCCGGGATGGTGTCGAAGCTCAGCGAGAGCGGGTCGCCGGAGACGACCACCACGATCGGTTGCCCGCTCACCAGCAGGCCGTCCTTGCGGGTCGCGGCGCGGACGGTGAAGGCGACGTTGCCCACCGCGGGTCCGCGGACCTCGAGATAGTAGGTGCCGACGAGGTCGGCCGTCGTGGCGTCCGCGCGGACCACCACGATGTCGGAGAGCAGGCCTCTCCGGACGCTGGACAACGGAGCGTTCGTGGACGACGGGAAGACATCCTTCGCGACGAAGAGGTCGAGGTCGGCGGTCAGGCCGTAGAGCTCGAACAGGATCCCGCTGGTCCCGGCCGGCGCGGTGAACCGATAGCGGCGGACCGCTTCGGCGGCGTCCCTGGAATCCGTGAAACCCACGCCGTCGACCAGATCGATCACGGCATCCGGTGGGACGGCCAGGTCGGCGACGATGGTGTACGAGACCGATTGATCGGGTGCCGGGACGACCGACAGGAACCAGCGGCCAGGCGAGAGCGCAACCGGCGCGTTCGTCGGCGTGATGACGATCTGCTCGGCGTTCGTGCCCGGGTTCTCGCTCGCGTAGTCGAAGGATCCCGGCACCGGCAGCGGCAGGCCCTTCCGCAGATAGAGGTCGGCGTTCCCGGTGAGGTTGGTCACCGTGAAGGTCGCCGAGGTCGCGTTGGTGCCGCGGACATCGAAGGCGTAGAAGAGCGCGCCGCCGTTGGTGGCGATGCTGTCCACACGGGGCACGTGGTTGGTCAGCATGATGGGCAAGGTCTCCTCGGCCACGATGCTGTAGCGGTACGGCGAGGTCGGAGCGCCCAACGAATAGACCCCCAGATACCAGCGCCCTGCCGCCAACGCGACCGGCGTGCTCTCCGGGGTGATGAAGACCTCTTCCGGCTCGGTGCCGGGATTGGCGCTCGCGTAATCGGCCTTGAGCCGGTCCGGGAAACGCGGGCCGCGGCCCACGATCAGGTCCAGATCACCCTTGATATCGGTGACGGCAAAGCGGACGCCGATCGCGTTGGTGGAGACGTCGTAGCTGTAGTAGTCGATCAGTCCTCGCGGCAAGAACCCGTGCGCATCGTTGGTCGAGGCGACGACGTACGGTATGCCGTCGGCGAGAGCGACGACGTCGATGCCGAGGTCCACGCGGATCGCGAAGTTGTTCGAGGCGCCGGGCGCCGCGTTCTGCACGCCCAGATAGTACCGTTGGCCCGGCACCAGAACGGGCGGGAGGTTGGTGGTGAGCACCGCCGTGCCGCCGGTCGACCCGACCCCGGTGAGGAGGACGTAATCTTCCGGCTGGTTGCCGTCGGGGATGCCGTTCTGGGCGAAGAGCAGGTTCAGCGGACCACCCGTCAGGCTCTGCAGGAAGTTCGTCGTCCGCACCGCCTCGGGCGGGACGTCGACGATGAAGTACTTGATGTCGTTGCCGACGACGTTGGTGGCGTAAGGCGAGGTGTTGGTGAGCAGCACCGCGACCGGATTGGTCGGCGCGAAGGTCAAGGTGATCTGCCAGCCCAAGACCTTGCCGACCTGCGACCCGCGACCGTCGGTGACCTCCAGCCGCCAATCGCCGAGCGCGTTCACCAGAGCAGCCGCCTTGATCGGTTCCTCGGCCAGATAATATCCGTTGGGCTCCTCGATGAACCGGAAGGCATCGAGCAGGACGGGGTTCCTCGAACTCGACGTCTCACGGACATCCAAAGGCAGCGTGTTGCTGACCGCGAGGAAGGTATACGCGTTGGTCTGCCAAAGGCTCGTGGCGTCGATGGTCGTGAGCGGGACGCCGCCGGTAAGCAGCTCGATTTGAGCAAGGGGTGATGAAGCTTCGGCCGACTTCCGATAGGCAAAACTGGCGGTGTAATACCGACCTGGGATGGTGGGCAAAATCCTCCGGATGCGGGTCGGTGTCAGCTGCGGGAAGAGCGAGATGCAGCCGACGCCTTCATAGGCCACGCTGGCGTCGGCAAGACCCAGTACGCGATTGCTCACCACGGTCCATCCATCGACCACGTCACCAGCAAGGTAGTAGCCACTGTTGTTCGTGGTGAGCGTATTGAAGCTCGACTTGGCGACGAGCCGGGTCCGCGTGTCGGTGAAGAACGGAGGCTCGGCGAACTTGATGAGCTGCGAGGTCTGGTTGGTGAGCTCGGTGAAGAGGGCGTAAAGCGTGTTGGTGGTCTTCCCGGTGGCCGTGATCGCGCCCGCGGGGGACTTCAGCACGCGCAGCGGATTGCGGCTGAGCACGACGGAGACGGAGCCCGGGCCGTTGCCCAGTTCACCGGTCGCGTTGGCGAGCACCGCCGGGGCCAGCCCGTTGGTCCCGCCCCAGCCGGCGATGGTCACGTCGGCCTTGGTCCCGGCGCTGACCCAGCCGTCCAAAGTGAATCCACGCCCCTTCGCGACATCGAGCGACGGCGATGCCGGCGCGGAATCCGGGATTTCGTCCCAGATGTACTTGAGATAGCCGCCAATTCGGCCGCCGCTGAGGAACTGGTATGCACTGAACGTGATGTCGTTCGTCCCGACATGGTCAAAGGGGTCGGTATCGAACGGCCAGAGCGAGATCAAAGTCGAGCTGGCGCTGTCGGCATTCTTTCCGAGTCCGCCGAGTCCGTTGCGGAAGATGTTCAGGACCTCGACCGAGCGCAGCGGCCCGCCCCACAGCGCGAAGTCATCGAACCCCGGACGGGCACCGGTGGTGGAGCCCGGCGACGGATCAAAACCGAAATAGAGCGGCGTCGAGGTCACCGGCGCGTAGCCCGGGAACACCCCTTCCGCGACGTTCACGCCGTTCACGTAGAGCACGCCTCGGGTGGACGCACGGTCATAGACGAAGGCGAAGTGCGAGAACGCTCCGTTTGTCGTGACCAGTTCGCTGCCGAAGCCCTGCCCGTTCGTCGTCCCGCGGCTCTCGGCCAGCAACGAACTGGCACCGGCCGGGTTCACCAAGCGGATCGCCAAGTCCGATTCCCTCGGATGCTCGACGCGGATGCCGACCTGGATCGCGCTGACCGGCCGCGTCTCGTTGATGGTGATCTTCGAGTAGGCCACGCCCCGATCGGTGAGGTCCGACGGCCCGTCGGAGGTGAACGTCCTCGAGAAGGTGCTGTCCAGCTCGCGCTCCAGCCGGCCGCGGACGCGGTAGCACACACGCACGCCGTTGGGGTTGTACACCGCGATGAAATAGCGTCCGGCCTGGAGCGGCGGGCTGTCGCGCACGCCCAGCACGACATCGCCGCCGGGCGGCAAGATGGTCGCGTGTTTGTCGTTGTTGGCCGGGTCCGTGAGGTCCGGCAGTTCTTCGCGGCGGACGAAGACCTCGAGCGGCAAGGCCGGGTCCATGTTGGTGACCGTGATGGTCATCTTGCTGGCATCGGCCGGGACATTGATGACCTCGTACTCGACAAGGCCGCCGTCCACGCACCGCTGAACAAAGGTCGCGCCGAAATCATTCGGCAAGAGGCCCAGGTCGAACCCGTTGATCCGGCCGACGTTCCCGCGGGCGTTGTCCGACGTGGAGAAGAACCAGGCGCCGACGCCGGGGAATCCCATGAAGTCCACCAGCGATCCCGGCCCGTCCGAGCGCGCCCGACCGAAGAGCGGCCGTCGGCTGAGATCGTCGTAGGTGACGACGACGTTGGTGCCGTAGTCGTTCCGGAGGATCTGGCCGTGGTTGTCCAGGACGGCGAAACGCCGCGTATGCGACAGGTTGCCCAACAGGTCGCCGAAGTTCTGGTGGGTGAAGGTCACCCGCGGCGTCACCGTCCGGACCTCGCCCGGGATGATGCTGATCGACAGATAGAGGCCGACACCGGGCAGGTTCGGCGTCCCGTCGGGGATCGGCTGTTTGATGGGGACCGAGAGCGGGTGGTTGATCCCGTTGGCATCGACCCGGTTGAAGGGCTCCTTGGAACTGATGCCGATGAAGCCGTACTCGGCGGCCTGCTGGTCCTCCGACTTCACGCCGATGTAGTAGACGATGCCGTCCACCGGCGAGTTGGTGAAGAACACCAGTTCGTTGGCGTCGCGTCCGGCCGAGCGGAACGCCGACTTCACCACGTCCGGCGCGAGATCGAGCAGCGCGGCGTTGGTGGACACGTAGAGATCGATGTCGGGGCCGTTGGTGCGGGAGCGGGAAAGGTTGCCCACCGGGAAGGTGACGAACGCGACGTTGCTGCCGTTGATGAGGTAGTTGGTCACCCCCGTGTCCGACACGGTGAAGATGTCGAGGTTGGTGCCCGGCGAGTTGGTGAAGGTGTAGAAGTGCCACTGGTTGGTCTGGCCGATGCGGCCGTTGACCAGGGGTGAGTTCGCGCCGACGCGCTCGGCGAACAGCGCGCCGCCATTGGTGACGCCGGCCACGATCCCGCGACCGGCGCCGGGAGGCGACAGCGCCGGGACGGTCGCGGTCACCGTCGCGGCCGGCGCGGCGGCGTTCGTCCCGACCGGAGCGGCCGAGGCGATGGCCAGCGCGAAGTCCTGCACGATCGCGTTGGTGTGGTCGGTCCGGGTGTTGACGTTGACGCGGTAGCCGACGACGGAGATGACGAAGTTGGTGCTTCCGGCGGGATCGAACACGATGCGCTCGACGTTGTTCAGGCGGTCGAACCGGCTGATATCGTTGGTCGCCCGCACCGCGCTGGTGCCCACGCCCGGCGAGAAGTCGTTCCCGTAGATCACCTCACCGGTGACGGTGTTGGACACCACGAGATCGAGGTCGTTGACCAGCTTGGCCGCGGCGGCGGGATTGCCAGGAGGATCGGTCCAGACGAGCGTCAGCCGGATCGGTGCCGTGGCGGCGTCCTCCGCGAGGACCAGGTTGTAGGAACGCGCTTCACCGGTAGCGAGTCCGATGGATTGGCCGGGGTCGTCGGATTCGACCAACCCGACCGACCGGCCTTCGGTCTTCACCCGACCGGAGAGCGCGCGAGGCAGGTCCGGTTGTCCCCAGCCGCCGTAGTTCCCAGCTTCTTTGGTGTCCGGGAAGTAGGTCGGACTGGTCGGTTGGGCGCTGTTGAGGAGGAGCGCTTTGTAGCCCGCGGCGGACGGGAGGCGCCGGTCGGGCCCGGTCTGGAAATACTCCTGCATCTGGGCCAACAGACCTGCCACGGCCGGGGCCGACATGCTGGTGCCGGTCTCGTAGCGATAATACGGGGCTCCTTCCGCGGTCAGATCCTGGAAAAGCGTGTAGTCGTCGGGGTACAGGTCCGGCGGGAAATCGTTGTCCAACCTCCACTTCGAGGAACGGGCCGAGAGCACGAAAGTGCCGGGCGCGACGAGGTCCGGCTTGAACCGGCCGGAATCACCTTCGGTGCCGATGCCGACGTTGCCGCGGCTAGAGTATCCGGCGACCTGGAACGCGCTGTCGGTCAGCGCCGCGAAGGGGAAGTTCGTCTCGTAGGTGAGGTCCTGGTTGGTCTCCGAAGGCGGCCAGAGATCGGGGCGGACCAAGGTCGAGCCGATCGCCACGGTGATCAACGGCGATTCCGGATCCGTGTTGGTGTAGACGGTGACGATGGAGTTCGTCAGGTCGCGCGAGGATTCGAGCGCTCCGACGGTGATGACGTTCTTGGCGTTGCCGGGGGTGTTGATGCTGTCGAAATCACCGCCTTGCCCGTTGTCGCCACCGAAGCCGCTGTTGCCCGCGCTGAAGACGTAAAGGATCGGCTGGTCCCCGGACTTCTCCGGCAAGGCGTCGCGCACCGCGGCGTCGTAGCTGGCCGAGTGCGAGCCGTACTCGGTCGAGCCGTAGCCCCAGCTGTTGTTCGAGATGAGCGGTTCGCCGTCCGGGATCTTGCGACGGCTCGCCCGCGCCGCGGTCTCCTGCAGGTAGATATCGCCGGACGCCGGGCCTTGGATGAGATCGACCGGCAAAACGAACAACTCGGCGGCCGGCGCCTTGCCCTTGAAGTTGGCGTTGGTGACCGAGCCTTGGGGCGGGCCCGCCACGGTCGCTGACGCGGCGCCGTTGCCGGCGATGATGCCGGCGACATGCGTTCCATGGCCGTCGACATCACGGAGGACCGCCGGCGCGGAATCGACGGTGAAGACGCGGTTGGTCAGGTCGGGATGGTCGGCATCGACACCGGAATCATTGATGTTCACCAAGATGCCGGCACCGGTGAGGCCAAGGTAGGAATCGGTGTTCTCCGCCACCGTGCTGGAACCGAGCGCATAGCCGCTCTTGTCGTTGGCGAGCACCGGGGCCAACCAGCGTTCGATCAAGTGGACACCGGCGACCTGGGCCAACGGCACCAGCGCCGTTCCGGGCGCTTCGACCGTGATCAACGTGCCGTCCACACCGCGTTCCCGGAACACCTCGCGACCACCGAGCGCAGTGATCTGCGGCATCGTCGCGTCCGGCTCCGGGACGGTCAGGATCAGCTTGAGCGGATCGACCGGGGCCGTGGCCGCCAGCGCCAGCGGCAGCAAGCCGGGCTCCAGCTTGAAGTACGGTTCGTACGCGAGGACCGCAGCAGTCTCGGGGGCGTCGGCCAACGACTGCGCCGCGGCGGACGTCGCCTGCACCAAGAAGGCGTCGACCGGCATGTAGCCGATGATCCGCGCGCCGGCCGAGGCCAGCCGCGCCCGGAACGCTTGGCCGATCGGGCCCTTGGACTGGACGATGTAGGCTCCCGGTTCGGACGAGCGTAGCGCCGCGGGGATCACGAGCGGTTCGCCGCTGGCGGTGTCCACGAACGCGTTCCTGAGCAGCAGCGCATGGCCTTCCCGGACGAGACGATCGGCGCTGGCCGCCGTGTTGCGGAGCCGGTTGGTGGACTTGGCGTCGGTGAATTTCGCCTTCTCGCCGGCTGCCAACGAACGGGTCGGGACCCACTTGGAGACCGGCCGCGAGGCGACCAAAGGAACGGAGACCGCGGCCGCCGGGGCGGCCGTCGACGTCGTCGCCGGTCGTGCCGAGACCAAGCGCTCCAGGTCGCGGCCGTTGCCGTGCCGTTGGATCACCCGCCAGCCCAGGACCGAGCACAGCAGGAGCAGAGCGAGAGCACCGAGGACGTTGCGGCGGGGCGAGGACATAGCTGGCGGTTCAGGCGGAAAGGCGCGGCCGATGATGACGGTCGATCAATTGCTCGGGAACAGGGTGCGGTGATCTTCCACCACGGTCCGCGGTTCGCGCGGAGGACCATCGAAGCGGAGGATCGTGCGGGAGGCGGATTCGCCGGTGACCTGGTAGTTGGTGCAGAGACCGAAGTAGCGGCCCGGGGTGGTGACCAAGGAAAGCGGCGCCGGCTTCAGCGACTGGCCGAAGCTGTAGACCACGACCCGCGGCTCGTCGGCCTTCATCAGCGACAGGACCTGTTGCGGGATGCGCTCGACGACCTCGTCGGTGACGTTGGTGTGGACCGCCCAATCGACCTTCGCGTTGAGCAGCGGGGAGCGGTCCGAAAGGGTCGGGACCGACAAGATGGAACCCAGGTTGGTGAAATACCCGCCCGGGGCCAACAGCGTCGGCGCGAAACCCGCCGCCACCCTGGCGATGGCGTTCGAGGGATTGAGCCACTGGAGCAGACCCGGCACGAAGACGTTCGCCGAGTTGGTGTATCCGGCGAGGATCTGCCGCAATTCGGGCGAATCGGGCCGCAAGAGGGTCGGCACCGGTTCCGCGGCGTTCTTGATATCGGTGAGCAACGGCACGCCGGAGAGGAGCGCCGACCACGAGGCGATGTTGGTCTGGTTGACCGCCATCAGACCGCGCGCGGCGTTGTCGTTAACCGCGGTGGTGAAGAGATCCATCAGCTTCCAGTCGTTGACCGGATGCGTGGCCTGGCTGCCGGACCACGCGCTCCAGCTCTTCTTCGCCCCGACGCGGTCCACGAGGACGCCGAGGTCGGCGACCTTCGACTTGAGATAGACCGTCTGCCAAGGCGTGCCGCGATGGACGCGACCGAGGTGACCGATGTTGGGCAGCTTGGTCTGGGCATTCGTCGGGAAGGCCCAATCATCGGACTGGGTGATGAACGGATCCTTGTAGGCCAGGTCGTAGGCCGTGTTGAGGCCGGTGTCGGTCCCGGCCGTCGCCCGGAGTTGGAGCTGCGAGTCCCTGCCCCACGGCGCATAGGCCACCACGCCGCGGAGCCCGAGCTTCTGGGCGATCGGCAGGCCGGCGAGATTGGCCACCGAATTCGTGGTCAGCTGGAACCCGCCGCGGAGCGAATCGATGCGGCCGGCGGAAGTCAGCAGCTCGCTGTAGTTCCCCGAATCGCTGTAGAGGCTGTATCCCGGTTGGAGGTCCTCGGAGGTGTAGTGGACCAACGGATCGTTCGCTTGGCGGCGGTCGGTGAGATAGATCGTCGGAGACGGGTTGAAACCGACCTGGACGTTGGTGAGACCCGCGAACTGGGAAGCGAGCTGACGTTGGAGAGCTGCGTTCTGGCTCGGCAGATCGGACAATTGCAGGTCCGGGTCGGTGGGGAACTGGCGGTAAAGATAGTAGTAGAGGCCGTTGATCGCCTTCACCCGGTCCTGCGTGGTGCCGCCGATGTTGCCGAACGGGTTCCGCCACAGGTTCGCGTTCACCTTGGCCCTGCCCAGCGAGACGGCCATCTGGTTGGAGATGCCGCCGGTACCGCCGTTCGCCAACCGGTTCGTCCGCCAGAAATCCGTCATGCGGAGCTCGGTGCCGGCGGCTTGGCGCACGCCGGGCAGATTCGCGGAGGTGCCGCTCCGGCCGTCGAGTTCGAGGAAGCGGAGGACGTTGGTCTCGGAGACCACGCTCTTGAAGCTCACGGAGTCGAGGATCGCGTTGTTGACCGTGTCGACCAAGGCGTAGAACAGCCGGTTGGTCACATACAGGTCCAGCACCGGCGGCGTGGCCACCACATTCACGCGGCCTCGGTTGGTCTCGTTGACCCCGTAGGAGCGACCGTTGATATGGTCGTAGATGAAACTGTAGCCGAGCAGTTCGTTGAGCGGCGTGCGGAATTGCCCGCCCTGCCACTCGCCTGCGGTCAGGACGACGTTGGTGCCGCGGACAAAGTTGGTGATACCCTGGACAAAATTGGAGGCACCGTTGGGCAGGACATTGTAGAGCCCGAACGAGAGGACGTTGGTGACGACGATGCGGACGCCCCGAGGGAACGCGTTGCTATACGAGTTCCACAGTTCGGCGGAGACGTTGTGACGGAGGTCGAACCGGTATTGGGCCTCGGTGGCGACCCCCTTGCTGTTCCCGCCGATGAACGGAGTCTCGGTCAGGGCCAGCGCCGGCGTCGTGCTGCCCCGGGTCTTCAGGACGAAGAGCCGGCGTGTCACCTGGAGCGCGGATTGCCAGAAGCCTTCGTTGAAGTTCGGATAGCCCTTCTTGGCGCCGATCACCAATGGGACACCGACGTATCGGGCCCGGGGCACGTTCGCGACGCTCTGGCCGACGACCGGACGGTCGGTGCTCAACCGGATGGAGTTGAGGTTGAACCCGGGAGCGAAGCGGGCGTTGAACGCCGTGTCCTCCAGATCGACCCAAGGCAGGTTCAGGAAGGCAGTCGCATTGGTCACCTCGACGAAACCGCCGAGGCGGGTCACGTCGTCCGGCGGAAAAAGCCGGTTCCGGAAACGGGGGAACCGGTTCAGGTCGTTCAGGTAGGTCGCACGATACAGGACCGGCTGGAACACGGACGGCAGGTAGGGATAACGGGTCCGGTCGGTCCGGTTCGTGGAGTAATCGTAGATATTCGCCGCCAGTTGGAGCAGCCGATGCGCCTGGGCGCTGTAGGTGTGGTTCGTGAGGACAAAGCGGGGCCGGCCCGAGGCATCCGGCGAGAAGGAACGGACCGCCACCTGGCCGTGGATGGCGAGACCAAGGCTCAGGTCGGGATCCACGTCCGCCTGAAGATACGGCAGGCCGTTGGTGAACTCGGTGAGGAGCAGACGATGCGCCGCGTTGGTGAACCAGTTGATGGCCGTCCAATCATTGAAGCCGGCGACGCTCGCGTTCACCGATTCCCCGCCGTTCGGATCGGCCTGACGGTAGTTCAGGTTGAGCTTGGCGCGGCGGTAGTAGGCACCTTCGGTCAGGATGCCGGAGGTCAAGAGCCGGGTGGTCTGGCTGCGGTCGAAACCGGTCTCGAACCGGGCGTCCGTGCTATCGGTGCCCAATTGGCCGAGCAACCGGTAAAAGGTGTAGTTGTCGTAGCTGCTCCGGGCGGAGGTCACCCCGGGCCGGCTATCGATGCCGGTAAGCCTCGTCCCGATTCCGAGCGACGGATCGAAGAGCTGGTTGATGTCGGTGAAGGCGTTGGTGTAGTCGCCGCCGGACCATGCCGAGTTGGGCTGGTCGTCCCCTGCGGGCGGTCTCCGGATGTCCGCGATGGTCTTCAGGTAAGGCCCGTCGGAATAGAGATCCACGCGTCCGTTGCTGAGGCGGGACTGGGCGGCGGGATCGACCGTCTGACCGATCTCCTGACCGAAGTACCTCGCCGCCGAGGACGGGGAATAATCGATCTTCCCGGCGTCGCGGCGTCGCGCTTGCACAAGGCTGTTGGCGTCGTCGAAGGCCAAGCCTCTCGCCAAAGCGGTCCGGTCCGCGTCATACGATAGGTATCCGTCGTTCACCAACCAGATGTTGGTGTTCAGCGCGCCGAGGAATCCGGCGCCGTTGAGTTCCCAGGCGCCGACGCCTTGGTTGCGGCTGAATTTCGAGAGGTCCGCGGTGGCGTTGACGTTCTTGGCCGAGTTGTGGATGGAGTTGATGTCGAGCGTGCGGCCGGCCGGAACGACCAGATAGGCGTAGCGGTAGATGAAGCGGTTGGTGCCGGAGTGGGGCGCGTCGGGGTTCTCAAGCACGCCGATCCATTCCGGATCACCCACCATGAACTGCGGGAAGAAACCGTTGGTGCGGCCGGCGCGATCGGAAGGGATGACGAGGCCGTTGGTCTCGATGCGGCCGTTGCGGTTCAGGTCGAGCGTGTAGCGGAACTCGGTCGGCAGGCGGGGATTCCGGTTGGTGGCGTAGAAGACCGGCGGACGCGGGTCGTAGTACAGGTTCGCCAGCATCTTACGGTAGGCGAGGTTGTCGCCGGGGAGCTGGAACGGCGTCCCGTTCTTCGGATTGATCAGATAGTTGACGTTGGTCAACTGGTTGAAGGCGTTGGTGGACCCGGCGGGCAGATCGGCGGCGGACGGCTTGGTGGTGTCGAACCGCGGATTGATGTAGTTCGTGGAGACCTTCAACCCGTAGGCGAAGCGGTTCGTGGCGGCGATGATGCCCGAGGTGATCTCGGCCTTCACCCGGTTGAGCGCCGCATCGGCGGCGTAGCGGGCGTCGATCTGCTCGGCGGCGGCCGCCACCGAGCTGCGCTCACGGCGGCTCACGGCGAGGAACGCGACGGCGGTGATGGTCACCACCGACAGCATGATCAACGTGATGACCAGCGCGATTCCTCGACGGGCCTGGACGGCGGGGAGGTTCATTGGAGAGCGGTGCGGAGAGGGATGCGTTGGCGGAACACGAGGATGTCCGCGGTGTGTTTCGCCAGGAAGTTCGTCTTCAGGTTGAAGCTCACCTGGTTGGTGTACTGGGCCCACAACCGCGGCGAGAGCATGCCGAGCTCGACCTCGACGGCGGAAGGCAGCGCCGTTCCGGTGAAACCGGTGCTAAAGTACGGGTACACGGCCAGGTTCGTCACAGTGATGCCTCTGGCCAACGGGTTGGTCGCGGACAAGTAGGTCCGAAGTGTGTTCTGGTCGATGGGCTGACCTTCGCGGCCAAAAGGTAGGACGCGGAAGAAGAGCACATTGTCGAGCAGGCGCGTGGAGTAGGTCGCGCGATGGATACGATTCAGAAAGTTCTTCTTGTCCGCATCCGCTCCACGGTTGAGATCGTAGATGCTTCGCGGTTTCGGGTCGGTATAGAACGCAATGAACCGGTCCGAGGCAGAAGCACCGCGCGCAGCTTGCGGATAATCACGATCCTCGAAGCGGTACAATGTGCCCAACGTCTCATCGGGTGCTTTGCTCGCGTTCGTGCTGTGACCGACGTAGAATCCGAACGCGGTCCACAGGTTGCTCTGGCTCTGCCCGAGGAAGAACAGGTCGTTCAACGGATAGTCGCGATGCTTGGCAT
>CANGMH010000058.1 GCA_947454005.1 Verrucomicrobiota bacterium | reverse complement strand
CCGTCCCAGCGGTAGAGGCGGGTGGAACCGCCGCTGCCGCCGCGCCCGGCGAGGATGAAATACTCGCGGCCCGACCAGGCGATGTCGCGGATCCCGAGGCCGTCGAGATCGAGCAACCGCGGCTCGCCGAACCGGGGCGGCTTGCCGGTCACCGCCTCGGACGGGTTCAACAACGGCACCAAGAGCGCCTTGTCCTGGGGGATCGGGCTGCGGAAACCGATCAACAGCCCGCCGTCCGGCATCGCCGCGAGGCCCTCGATGTTCAGGCCGCCTTCGACCTCCGGCGGCAGACCCGCAGCGTCGGACAACCCGAAGCGCGCCAGTTGCGGCGCCGCGATCATCGCCTCGAGCAGGCCCGTGCAGGGCTGCCCGACCGGCGCGAGCGCGAAGCCGTTCGTGCCCTCGCTCAGACGCGTCGCGATGAGGCGCTGCCGGGTCGGACGATACCGGCCGTCCTTGTTGCGGCTGTGCGAACCCATCCAGTAGATGACGTCGCCGACCCGGGCGGCGCCCTCGAGGTCCCCGTCCGCCTGTCGGTCCGCGGGCGCGAGCCACGGTGTCACGTCGAACCGCGCCAACGGGCCGCCCGCGACATCGGCGCGGTAGAGCTTCAGCACGTTGTCGTCGTCGCTCCCGGCGAGGAACAGGTCCTTGCCCACCGGCACCGCCGCCGAGGCGTTGGCCATGCCCGTGTGGACGTGCACGCCATGCTCGGCGCGCGCCATGGCGAGACCGAGCAGCACCAGCGACAAGGTCCCGTAGCGGCAGGCCACCGTGGGGAAAGACATGTCGGTACGGTGCTCTTGTCGGGACGGTCCGTCAAAGCCCGGCATCATCCTTGAAATTACGTGCGTGAACGTCTATCGTCCGGCAAAGCTCCCTCCGCCACCGATCGCCAGCCACCAAGCCGTCATGCCTGAGAAACCGATGAGCCAGGTCCCGTTCGCGCAACGGGACCTCTATGAGAAGGGCGTCGCCGCGCTGCAGAAGAACAACTTCGACTACGCGCTCACTTTGTTCGGCACGGCGCTCCGGACCGAGCCCGGCTTCTACGAGGCGCGCGAGGCGCTGCGGGCCACGCAGCACCGGCGCGCCGGCGGCAAGACGAGCTTCTTCAAGAAGTTCGTCGGCTCCGCCAGCACGCTCACGCGCGGACAGGTCGCGCTCCGGTCGGATCCGCTCGAGGCCATCCAGATCGCCGAGGAGGCGCTGAACGACGATCCCGGCAACAGCGCCGCCCATGAGCTGCTCGCAGCCGCCGCCCTGGCCGCCGGCCTGCCCAAGACGGCCCTGCTGTCGCTCGAGGTCGCCTTCAAGCACAAGCCGACCGACCGGAAGCTCGCCCTCGAGCTCGCCACCGCGCTCGGCCAGACCGGCAACCGCGCCCGTGCCGAGAAGATCCTCCGCGACCTGCTCCAGGCCGATCCCGGCGACCCGTCGTTGAACGAGCACCTCAAGAACCTGCTCGCCAACCGCACGCTCCACGAAGGCTACGGCGCGATCAAGGACGGCCAGGGCAGCTACCGCGACATCATCCGCGACAAGCAGGAGGCCGTCGTCCTGGAGCAGGAGAACCGCTCGGTGAAGGACGCCGATGTGGCCGGCAAGCTGATCGAGGACTACGAGCACCGGCTGGCCGTCGAAGGCGACAACCTCAAGCTGATGCGCGACATCGCGGACCTCTGCCGCAAGCGGCAAGATTTCGACCGCGCCATCGGATACTACGAGCGGATCATCGCCACGAGCGGCGTCAACGACCCGATGATCCTCCAGGCAGTGCGCGACACGCGGCTCGCGCAGTTCACCCATCAGGAGCAGTCGCTCGATCCTGCCGCGCCCGACCACGGGGACCGGCTCGCCGAGCTCCGCACGCAGCGCGCCGCGTGGCAGCTCGACGACGCCCGGCGTCGCGCCGACCAGAACCCGACCGATCTCCATCTGCGCTTCGAGCTGGGCGACCTCTATCTGAAGGCCGGCAAGGTGGGCGAGGCCATCGCCGAGCTGCAGAAGGCGCAGAACAACCCGAACAAGCGCATCCCGGCGATGAACCTGCTCGCGCAGGCCTTCGCCAAGCGGGGCATGAACGACCTCGCCGCCCGCAAATTCCAGGAGGCGCTGAAGGAGAAGCTGGTGTTCGACGACGAAGCCAAGGAGCTGCGCTACCAGCTCGGCGTCGTGCTGGAAAAGATGGGCAAACCCGCCGAGGCCATCGAGCAGTTCAAGCTCATCTATGAGCAGGACGTCGGCTACCGCGATGTGATGGCGAAGGTGGACGCGTACTATGCGACGAACGGCTGAGGCGGCGCATCGGGGCCGCCGGGCCTTCACCCGGACCGAGATCGTGGCGGTGGTCTCGGTCTTGGCGGTGCTGACAGCGCTGGCCGTTCCTTGGCTGGTCGATGTCCGGAAGAAGGCTCTTCGTATCGGGTGCGTCTCCCGTCTGAAGAACATCGGCCTCAGCTTCCGGATTTTCGCGACCGATCGGACGAACAAGTTTCCGTGGCAGCTCACCGCGGATCTCGGCGGAACGAGCGGATACACCTCCGACGTGGCGCAGACGTGGCGCCATTTCCTCCCGATCTCGAACGAACTGAGCACTCCCGTGATCCTTCGATGTCCGGCGGACCATGAGCGGCCAAAGACCACTTCGTTCAGCGCCTTCAACGGCAACCACCAGTTGAGCTACTTCATCGGCATGGGTGCCTCCGAGCTCGCCCCGGATTCCATCATGGCAGGCGACCGCAATCTCTTGCTCGACGGAGCGCCCATCGAAGGCCGGCTAGTTACCGTCCCGAGCAATGCGGTCGTCGCCTTCGACCACCGGATCCATCGTGATGTCGGCAACATCCTTTTCGGTGATGGAAGCGTCCGGCAGGTCACCTCATCCGAACTGAACGACGCCGTGCGGCGTGCCGCGGTGGTCTCCACGAACCTGTGGTTGGTCCCCTGATCGGCAAGGCTCTCGTCCGATCCGGAACGGCGGCTCGATATCCGAAATCGTCACTGGAGCCGGCTGCGCTTCGATCCCGGGCCAGGCTGCCTGATGCCCGGAGGCAGCCGGGAATCCTTTGCCTGTCCCGGCCCGCCTCCTTAGCCTGATTTCCACAACTCATGTGGCGGCTTTTCCGAGAATTCCTCGCGTTCCTGCGCGAGGAGAAGAAGTGGTGGATGCTCCCGCTGGTGCTGATGCTGTTGCTGCTCGCGGTGCTGGTGCTCTTCAGCTCCAGCCCGGTGCTGGCTCCGTTCATGTACCCGTTCATGTGACCTTGGGGAATGCGCTCGATCCTCGGCATCTCCGCCTACTATCACGATTCCGCCGCGGCGTTGCTGCGCGACGGCGTCATCGTCGCGGCCGCGCAGGAGGAGCGCTTCAGCCGGGTCAAGAACGACGAGCGCTTCCCGGCCGAGGCCGTCGCTTTCTGCCTGCGCCAAGGCGGCATCGCCGCGAAGGACCTCGATGCGGTCGTCTTCTACGACAAGCCCGTCGCCAAGTTTGCCCGGATGCTCGAGACCTATCTCGCCGTAGCGCCGGCGGGATGGCGCACGTTCCTCGACGTGCTGCCGTCGTGGTTGGGCGGGAAGCTCGACCTGCGCGGCACCATCCGTGAAGCCATGCCCGGGTTGCCCGACGGATGCCCGGTGCTGTTCACGCAGCACCATGAGGCTCACGCCGCCAGCGCGTTCTTCCCGTCGCCGTTCGACGAGGCGGCGGTGCTGACGGTCGATGGCGTCGGCGAATACGCCACCACGACCATCGGGCAAGGGAAGGGTGATGCGCTGGAACCGCTCGTCGAGCTGGGTTTCCCGCATTCGCTCGGGCTGGTCTACTCGGCCTTCACCGCGTACTGCGGGTTCCGGGTCAATTCGGGCGAGTACAAGCTCATGGGCCTCGCGCCGTACGGCGAACCGACCTACGCCGCGGCGATCCGGGAGCATCTGATCGACCTCAAGGCCGACGGCTCGTTCCGGTTGGACATGGATTTCTTCGGCTTCCTTCGCGGCTGGAGCATGACCGACGAGCGGTTCCATCGGCTCTTCGGCGGACCTCCGCGCGATCCGGAAGCGCCGCTGGAGCAGCGCCACATGGATGTCGCCCGGTCGATCCAGGTCGTCACCGAGGAGGTGATGCTCCGGCTCGCGCGGCATGCGAAAGCGCTGACCGGTCGACGTCATCTCTGCATGGCCGGCGGCGTCGCGCTGAACTGCGTCGCCAACGGCCGGATCCATCGCGAGGGCATCTTCGAACGCATCTGGATCCAACCGGCGGCCGGCGACGCCGGCGGGGCGCTCGGGGCGGCGCTGGCCGCGTGGCACCGCACGCCGTCGGGCGGTGCCGGCCAGCGTCCGCCGCGACGGGCCGTTGCCTCGGATTCGATGCGCGGATCGCTGCTGGGCCCGGAGTGGAGCGACGACCAGATCGAGGCGGTGCTCCGCGGCCACGGCGCGGTGTACGAGAAGCTGGACCGGTCGGCGTTGATCGCGCGCACGGCGGCCCTGCTCGCGGACGAGAAGGTGGTCGGCTGGGTGCAAGGGCGGATGGAGTTCGGTCCGCGGGCGCTGGGCAACCGGTCGATCCTGGGCGACGCGCGTTCGCCGAAGATGCAGTCGATGATGAACCTGAAGATCAAGTTCCGGGAATCCTTCCGTCCGTTCGCCCCGGTGGTCCGCCGCGAACGGGTGCAGGACTACTTCGAGCTCGATGCCGATTCGCCGTACATGCTGCTGGTCGCGCCCGTGCGGCCGGAACTCCGCGTCCCGCAGACCCGGACGCTCTCGGGCATCGACCGGCTGGGGCAGATCCGTTCGACCATCCCGGCGGTCACGCACCTGGACCACTCGGCCCGCGTGCAGACGGTGACGCGCGAGCAGAACGGGCCGCTCCACGCCTTGTTGGAGGAGTTCGAGCGGGTGACCGGATGCGGCGTGCTGGTGAACACCTCGTTCAACGTCCGCGGCGAGCCGGTCGTCTGTTCTCCCGACGATGCCTACCGGTGCTTCGTCGGCACCGAGATGGACCACTTGGCGGTCGGATCGTTCCTTTTGTCGCGGGGCGCGCAACCGCAGCAGAACCTGGCGCGACGGGTCGCACCGCGTCCCGATTGAACCATGCGCCCGAAGCTCAAAGAAGATCCGCGGGAGTGGCGCAAGTTCACCTTGTCGAGCACTGCGGCGGCGATGCTCTTCACGGGGCTGATGCTGTACCGCGGCAAGGTCGCTCCGTCGACGGCGGCGACGGTCCTGGTCGTGCTCGGGGCGGTCGCTTTGACGGCTGGGTTCCGGTCGGCCGGGTTCCGGTCGTTCTATCGGGTGGGCATGACGATCGGCGCGGCCATCGGCCATGTGATGGGACGGATCCTGCTCACCTTGTTCTTCGTGCTGGCGCTGACACCGATGGCATTGGTCTTCCGCGTGCTAGGCAAGGATCCGCTGTCGCTCCGGTGGGACAAATCCGCGAAGACCTATTGGCGGACCGCGAAACCGTACGGCGACCTCGACCGTTCGTTCTGAGTCCGGTCCTTCTCCCATGCGACGTGCTTTCTTCCTTCGTTTGATGGTGGTGATCGCGGCGGCTTTCGTGGTCGCGGCGGGGGCCGGGCTTCGCGCCGATGCCCCCCTTGTCTGGGAAACGGGTCCGGGCTATCGCAGCGCGCCGTTGACCATCGCGCCCGGCGGGACGAACGGGTTCGCGCGGATCCTCCCGGCGGCGAGCGGGATCACGTTCACGAATCTCCTCCCGGAATCGCGGCATCTCACCAACCAGATCCTGCTCAACGGCGCCGGCGTCGCCGCGGGCGACGTGGACGGCGACGGACGGTGCGACCTTTTCTTCGCCGGGTCGGACGGACGCAGCGCGCTGTTCCGCAACCTCGGCGACTGGAAGTTCAAAGAGGTGACCGATGCGGCCGGTGTCGCCTGCGCGGGGCTGACCGCGACCGGATGCGCCTTGGCCGACCTCGACGGAGACGGCGACCTCGACCTCGTCGTGGACACGGTGGGGCAGGGGACCCACGTGTTCATGAACGACGGCAAGGGCCGCTTCGTCCGCGCTCCCTTCGTGCTCAACGAAGGCAAGGGCGGCATGTCGCTCGCGCTCGGCGACCTCGACGGCGACGGTTTCCTCGACCTCTACATCGCGAACTATCGGACCTCCGGGTTCATGGACATCCCGAACAAGCGGGCCACGTTCCGGAAGATCAACGGCAAGGTCGAGATGGACACGCTGAACGGTCGGTCGACCTCCGAGCCGGACCTGGCGGACCGCTTCGTCGTCGGACCGCGCGGCAACATCGAGGAACGCGGCGAGACGGACCTCGTGCTGCGCAACGTCGGCGGCACGAACTTCACCGCGATGCGCTTCACCGACGGCACCTTCCTCGACGAGGGCGGCCGGCCTCTGCTCAAGGCGCCGATGGACTGGGGCCTGTCGGTGATGATCCGCGACATCGACCAGGACGGCTTGCCGGACATCTACGTCTGCGACGATTTCCAGAGCGAGGACCGCTTGTGGCTCAACCAGGGACGGGGGCGTTTCCGCCTGGCGCCGAAGACCGCGCTCCGCAGGACGAGCCTGTACTCGATGGGCGTGGATTTCGCCGACATCGACCGCGACGGGCGCGACGATTTCTTCGTCGTCGACATGCTCAGCCGCGACCATGCCCAGCGGATGCGCGACCTGCACGACGCCACGCCGTCGGTCACGCCGGTCGGCGTCTTCGACGACCGGCCGCAGAACAGCCTCAACACGCTCTTCCTCAACCGCGGCGGCGGCCGCTACTCTGAGATCGCGCAGCTGGCCAGGGTCGACGCGTCCGGATGGTCTTGGGCGTGCATCTTCCTCGATGTGGACCTCGACGGTTGGGAGGACCTGCTCGTGACCACCGGCATGGAACGCGCCGCGCGCGACCTGGACGTGGCGGACCAGATGAAGGCGTTGCGCGCGTCGCGGAAGCTGACGGACGCCGAGGTGTTCGCCGAGCGGCGGAAGTTCCCGCGGCTCGCGACGCCCAACGTTGCCTTCCGCAACCGCGGCGACCTGACGTTCGAGGAGGTCGGGCACGCGTGGGGTTTCGACACCGCGGGGGTCTCGCACGGCATGGCCCTGGCCGATCTCGACGGCGACGGCGACCTCGATGTCGTCACCAACGACCTCAACGCTCCCGCCGGCATCTACCGCAACGACGGCCCGGCCCCGCGGATCGCCGTCCGGTTGAAAGGCGTCGCGCCGAACACGCGTGGCATCGGCGCGCGGATCACGGTGACCGGCGGCGCCGTGCCGAGCCAGTCGCAGGAGGTCATCGCCGGCGGGCGCTACCTGTCGTCGGACGACCCGATGCGCACGTTCGCCGCGGGCTCCGCGACCAACCGGCTCACCGTCGAGATCCGGTGGCGCGGCGGGCGCCGGAGCCGCGCCGAGGGGTTGGCGGCGGACCGCGTCTACGAGTTCGACGAATCCGCGTCCGAGGCCGTCGCACCGGTCCCTCCGGCGGTGCCGGCGCCGTTGTTCGAGGATGTCTCGGCGCGGTTGGCGCACCGCCATCACGAGGAGGAGTTCGACGACTTCGCGCGGCAGCCGCTCTTGCCGCGGAAGTTCAGCCAGCTCGGCCCCGAGGTCGCGTGGTTCGATTGCGATGACGACGGCCTGGACGACCTCATCATCGGCTCGGGTCCGGGTGGCGCGATGTCGGTCCATCGCAACGACGGCAAGGGCGGGTTCACGCCATGGGAGAACGACGCGGTCGCCGGCACGGTGCCGCGCGACCAGGCCGGCCTGGCTGCGTGGCATCCGGCGCGCGGCGACGGACGCATCATCGCGGCTCTGGCCAACCACGAGGACGGCCTTGCCCAGGGTGCGCTCATCCGCCAATACGCGCTCAAGGCGAAGTCGGTCGAGGAACCCATCGGAGCCGTCGCGTCGTCGCCCGGCCCCGTGGCGCTCGCCGACATCGATGGCGACGGTGACCTGGATCTTTTCATCGGCGGCCGCGTCGTGCCCGGAAGGTATCCGGCGGCGGCGATCTCGCAGGTCTTCCGGAACGACGGCGGTCGATGGGTGCCCGATGCCACCAATACCCAGGTGCTCGCCCAGGTCGGGATGGTCAGCGGCGCGGTGTTCTCCGATCTCGACGGCGACGGCCGGCCCGATCTCGTCCTGGCCTGCGATTGGGGCCCGGTCCGCGTCTTCCACAACGACCACGGCAAGTTCGCCGAGACCACCCGGGCCCTCGGTCTCGGGGAATCCACGGGTTGGTGGAACGGCGTCGCGGTGGGCGATCTCGACGAGGACGGCCGGATGGACATCGTCGCCAGCAACTGGGGCCGCGGCACGCCTTACCAATCGGGCCGCGGCCGGCCGCTGCGGATCTATCACGGCGACCTCGACGACGACGGCGTCCACGACCTCGTCGAGGCCCGCTACGATGCGGGCCTCGGCAAGTACGTCCCGGAACGCCAGCTCGGGGTGCTGGCGAAGGCGATGCCGTTCCTTTCCGGCCGCTTCCGCTCGAACGCCGCGTACAGCACCGCGGGCATCGAGGAGATCCTGGGCGACCGCTTGCCGCGTGCGGCGGTCGTCGAGGCGACGTGTCTGGAGACGACGCTCTTCCTCAACCGGGGCGACCGCTTCGAGGCGCATGCGCTGCCGGTCGAGGCGCAGATGGCGCCGGCTTTCGGCGTCGCCATCGCGGACCTGGACGGCGACGGGCACGACGACGTGGTGCTGGCCCAGAACTTCTTCGGCGTGCAGCCGGAGCTGCCGCGCCACGACGCCGGGAGCGGCCTCGTGCTGAAAGGCGACGGCCGGGGCGGTCTCCGCGCGATGGATGCCGCCGCGAGCGGCATCCAGGTCTTCGGCGAGCAACGCGGCGTCGCCGTGTCCGACCATGACCGGGACGGACGGCTGGACCTCGTGATCACCCAGAACGGCGGTGCCACGCGGCTGTTCCGGAACATCGCCGCCAAGCCCGGGCTCCGCGTCCGTCTCGACGGCCCCGATGCGAACCCCGATGCCATCGGCGCGTCGTTGCGGCTGCGGTCCGGCGCGCACCTCGGGCCCCGGCATGAGCTGCACGCCGGATCGGGATCGGGTTCGCAGGACGGCCTGGTGTCGGTGCTCGGCGGTCCCGCGCCCGCGACCGAGTTGCGGGTGCGTTGGCCCGGCGGCGAGGAGACGGTCTCATCCGTCCCGGCCGGAGCCGCGGAGATCCGCGTGCGCGCCGACGGGCAGGTCGAAGCCGTCGGCCGCTGACCTTCGCCGGCCCCCCGTCGCGGACCCAAGAATCCGAAAACGCGCGTTGACGCGGCTATTCCGGCGACATATCAACGCATCGAGATACGTCAATACGTTGGCGTCCGAGTCCGTCACATCTAACACAACAGTCATGAGCAAACGCTTCATCTTCTCCTCCGAATCCGTCGGCGAAGGCCATCCCGACAAGGTCGCCGACACCATCTCCGATGCCGTCCTGGACGCCTGCCTCGCGCAGGACAAGTTCAGCCGCGTCGCCTGCGAGACCTATGTGAAGTCGAACGTGGTGGTCGTCGGCGGCGAGATCACGACCAAGGCGAAGCTCGACTACGTGCAGCTCGCCCGCGAGGCGATCCGCGAGATCGGCTACGTGAACGACGACGACGTGTTCCACGCTGACAAGGTGTTCGTGAACCTGCTCATCACGCAGCAGTCGCCCGACATCTCCCAAGGCGTCGACGCCAAGGCGGCGAAGGGCAAGAAGAAGGCCGAGCAGGGCGCCGGCGACCAGGGCCTGATGTTCGGCTTCGCGTGCAACGAGACGCCCGAGCTGATGCCGACGCCGATCATGTTCGCGCACCGCCTCGGCCGCGAGCTCACCCGCATCCGCAAGGCCGGCAAGCTCGCCAAATGGCTCCGCCCGGACGCGAAATCGCAGGTCTCCGTCGTTTACGAGGACGACAAGCCGGTCTCCATCTCGAACGTCGTCATCTCCACGCAGCACTCGTCGGACGTGGAGCACGCCGAGATCGAGGAGTTCTGCATCGAGCAGGTGATCAAGAAGGTCCTGCCGAAGAACATGCTCACCAAGGACACCCAGTTCCTGATCAACCCGACCGGCAAGTTCGTCGTCGGCGGGCCGCAGGGCGACACCGGGCTCACCGGCCGCAAGATCATCGTCGACAGCTACGGCGGCTGGGGCCGCCACGGCGGCGGCGCCTTCTCCGGCAAGGACCCGAGCAAGGTCGACCGCAGCGCCGCCTACATGGGCCGCTACGTCGCCAAGAACATCGTGGCCGCCGGTCTCGCGACCCACGCGGAGATCCAGTTCGCCTACGCCATCGGCTATCCGGAACCCGTGAGCGTGTACGTGAACACCTTCGGCACCGCCCAGGGCGGCCTGTCCGACCAGGCGATCACCGACGCCGTGCAGGAGGTCTTCAGCTTCAAGCCCGCCGACATCGTGAAGCACCTCAACCTGCTCCGCCCGATCTACGGCAAGACCACGAACTACGGACACTTCGGCAAGGTCGACGCCGACCTGCCGTGGGAGAAGACCGACAAGGTCGCCGCGCTCAAGAAGGCGGCCCGCTGATCAACGACCGCTCTCTGAAACTTATGGCCAAACCGAAGAAATCCGCCGCCGCCGTCGCCCTCGCCGAGGTCGCTTCCGCGCTCCCCAACTATGCCGCCTACGCCGCGCTCACGCCGGCCGGCAAGGACTACATCGTCCGCGACATCGGCCTCGCCGAATGGGGCCGCAAGGAGATCGCCGTCGCCGAGCACGAGATGCCCGGCCTCATGTCCGTGCGGAAGAAGTACGCGAAGCAGAAGCCCCTCAAGGGCGTCCGCATCACGGGCTCGTTGCACATGACCATCCAGACCGCCGTGCTCATCGAGACGCTCGTCGCCCTCGGTGCGAACGTCCGCTGGGCCTCCTGCAACATCTTCTCGACGCAGGACCACGCCGCCTCGGCCATCGCCGCGACCGGCACGCCCGTCTTCGCCTGGAAGGGCGAGACCCTGGAAGAATACTGGGAGCTCACCCTCAAGGCGGTGCTCTTCCCCGGCGACCAGGGCCCCGAGCTCGTCGTCGACGACGGCGGCGACGTCACGCTGCTCATCCACAAAGGATACGAGCTGGAGAAGGGCGACAAGTGGGTCGACTCCAAGAGCGGTTCGCACGAGGAGCAGGTCATCAAGAACCTGCTCAAGCGCGTCGCGAAGGAGAAGCCCGGCATCTGGACCAAGATCGTGAAGTCCTGGAAGGGCGTCTCCGAGGAGACCACCACCGGCGTCCACCGCCTCTACAAGTTCGCCGAGCAGGGCAAGCTGCTCGTCCCGGCGATCAACGTGAACGATTCCGTCACCAAGTCGAAGTTCGACAACCTCTACGGTTGCCGCGAATCGCTGGCCGACGGCCTCAAGCGCGCCACCGACGTCATGATCGCCGGCAAGGTCGCCGTCGTCTGCGGCTACGGCGACGTCGGCAAGGGCAGCGCCCACTCGCTCCGCGCGTACGGCGCCCGCGTCATCGTCACCGAGATCGACCCCATCAACGCCCTGCAGGCCGCGATGGAGGGCTTCCAGGTCAACACCATCGAGAGCACGCTCGGCGTCGGCGACATCTACGTCACCACCACCGGCAACTGCGACATCATCACCGTCCAGCACATCCTTGCGATGAAGGACCAGGCGATCGTCTGCAACATCGGCCACTTCGACAACGAGATCCAGGTCGACAAGCTCAAGGCCGCCAAGGGCGTGACCATCGAGAACATCAAGCCGCAGTACGACCGCTACCACCTGCCGGGCGACAAGAGCATCTACCTGCTCGCCGAAGGCCGGCTGGTGAACCTCGGCTGCGCCACCGGGCATCCGTCGTTCGTGATGTCCAACTCGTTCACCAACCAGACGCTCGCGCAGCTGGACCTCTGGCAGAACAAGGACAAGTACGAGAAGACGGTCTATCGCCTGCCCAAGAAGCTGGACGAGGAGGTCGCCCGCCTGCACCTCGAGAAGATCGGCGTCGTGCTGACCAAGCTCACCAAATCGCAGGCCGAATACCTCGGCGTGGCCGCGGACGGCCCCTACAAGCCCGAGCACTACCGCTACTGAGCCCTCGGCGGGGACGCGCTGCCGCGCGTCCGACAGATCAGGCAGGCGCGGCGACGCCGACCTGCCCGACGACAAGGCGGACGAACTTCGGTTCGTCCGCCTTTTTCTTTCCCGACCTCGCGTCACCGCGGTGCACGAGAACCGATCCCGGATCCGGGCAACAAAAAAGCCGGACCTCGCGGCCCGGCTTTCTTCCGATGGATACGCCGATGCCGGCGGATCACGAGCAACCGAGGCTCTCGCCGCAGTTCAGGCACTTGTAGCAGGCGCCGTTGCGCACGGCGATATGGCCGCAGGTCGGGCAGCTCGGGGCGTCGCCCTGGTTCTGGAAGGTGCTGGTGAGCGCCTTCGCATGTCCGACCGGTGCCACGACGGTGCCGGTGACCGGCACCGCGGCGGCGGGGTTCTGGGCCGCCTTCACGTAGATCGCCTTGCCGACGGTCTCGTCCGCGAGCGGGAGCTCAGCGACGGGACGGTTCACTTTTTTTTTGAGCTCCTCGAGCAGGCCGGGCATGGAGAGCTCCTGCTGGCCACGGGCCGGGGAGTTGGCCTCGCGATAGCCTTCGATGAACTGGTTGGCCATCCAGCGGAACACGTAGTCGGTGATCGACGTGGCGTTGCGGATGTCCGGGTTCTTGGTGAAGCCGCTCGGCTCGAAGCGCTGGTGGGCGAACTTCTTCACCAGCGATTCCAAGGGCACGCCGTACTGGAGGGCCATCGAGGTGAGGGCGCCGATGCTGTCCATGAGGCCGCCGATGGTGCTGCCTTCCTTGGCCATGGTGATGAAGAGCTCGCCGGGCTGGTGGTCCTCGAAGAGGCCGACGGTGATGTAGCCCTCGTGGCCGGCGATCTCGAACTTGTGGTTCACCGCCATGCGGGTGTCGGGCAGGCGGCGGCGGAGCGGTTGGCTGGCCTGCTCGTTGAGCCGGGCGACCTCGGACTGGAGGTCGGCGACCTTGGCCTCGAGGGTCTTGACCTGCTCGGGCGCGGTGCCGGTCTTGTCGCCGCCTTCGTTGGTCTTCTTGGTGTTGAGCGGCTGCGAGCGCTTGGAGCCGTCGCGGTAGATGGCGACGCACTTGAGGCCCATCTTCCAAGCGGCGACGTAGGCGTCGCGGATCTCGGCGACGGTGGCGTCGTTCGGCATGTTGACCGTCTTGGAGATGGCGCCGGAGATGAACGGCTGGGCCGCGGCCATCATGCTGAGGTGGGCCTTGTAGTGGATGCTGCGCTTGCCTTTGTGGGCCTTGAACGCGCAGTCGAACACCGACAAGTGCTCGGGCTTGAGGCCGGAGCGGACGATCTGGCCGCCTTCCTCGAAGTCCTCGATGGTGTCGTGGGTCTCGATGTGCTTCTCGATGGCCTGCACCTCGGACGGGCCGTAGCCGAGGCGACGGAGCGCGTCGGGCACGCCGCGGTTGACCATCTTGAGCATGCCCCCGCCGGCGAGGAGCTTGTACTTCACCAAGGCGATGTCGGGCTCGACGCCCGTGGTGTCGCAATCCATGAGGAAGGCGATGGTGCCGGTGGGCGCGAGCACGGTGACCTGCGCGTTGCGGTAGCCGTGGGCCTTGCCCTTGGCCAGCGCGCCGTCCCAGGTGCGGCGGGCCTCGTCCTTGAGATAGGCGAAATCGCGGCTGGGCTGGATGCCTTCGACGGCGTCGCGGTGCTGCTGGATGACTCCGAGGGTGGAGGCGACGTTGTCCTTGTGGAGCGGTTTGTCGACGCCGGCGCAGCGGGAATCCTTGTAGCCGGCGAAGGGCCCGGTGATGCGGGCGATCTCGGCGGACTGCTCGTAGGCGTGGCCGGTCATGATGGCCGTGATGGCACCGGCGAGCGCGCGGCCCTCATCGGAATCGTAGGCGAGGCCGTAGCTCATGCAGAGCGAGCCGAGGTTGGCGAACCCGAGGCCGAGCGTGCGGAAGATGTGGGAATTCTCGGCGATCTGCTTGGTGGGATAGCTCGCGTTGTCGACGAGGATCTCCTGGGCCGTGATGTAGATGCGGACGGCGGCCTTGAACCGGGCGACGTCGAAGGTGCCGTCGGCCTGCTTGAACTTCATCAGGTTCAGCGAGGCGAGGTTGCAGGCGGTGTTGTCGAGGAAGACGTACTCCGAGCACGGGTTGGTGCTGTGGATGGGCTCGGTGCCCTTGCAGGTGTGCCACTTCTGGATGGCGCCGTCGTACTGGAGGCCGGGGTCGCCGCAGATCCAGGTGCCCTCGGCGATCTTCTCGAGCAGGACGCTGGCGTCCTTCTTCTCCAGAGGCTTGCCGGAGGTCGTGGAGCGGGTCCACCACTCCTTGCCGTCGACGGCGGCCTGCATGAACTCGTCGCTGACGCGGACGGACAGGTTCTCGTTCTGGTACATCACGGAGCCGTAGGCCTCGCCGTTGAACGAGCCGTCGTAGCCCTGCTCGATGAGCGCCCAGGCCTTCTTCTCCTCCTTGCCCTTGGCGGTGATGAACTCCTCCACGTCGCCATGCCAGTCGCGGATGGTGTTCATCTTGGCGGCGCGGCGGGTCTTCCCGCCGGATTTCACCACGTTGGCGACCTGGTCGTAGACCTTGAGGAAGCTCATCGGGCCGCTGGGGCGTCCGCCGCCGGAGAGCTTCTCCTTGGAGCTGCGGATCGGCGTGAGATCGGTGCCGGTGCCGGAACCGTACTTGAAGAGCATGGCCTCGGCGTACGCGAGCTCCATGATGCTCTCCATGTTGTCCTGCACGGATTGGATGAAGCAGGCGCTGCCCTGCGGGTATTCGTATTGGGTGGCGGCGCGGCGGGCCTCCTTGGCATTGAAATCCCAATACCAGTTGCCGCGGCTGCTCTGCTTGCCGACGCCGTACTCGTGGTAGAGGCCGACGTTGAACCAGACGGGCGAGTTGAAGGCGCCGTGCTGGTTCACGCAGAGCCAGGTCAGCTCGTCGTAGAAGACCTCGCCGTCCGCCTTGGAGAAGTAGCCGTCCTTGATGCCCCAATCCGCGATCGTGCGGGTGACGCGGTGGATGAGCTGCTTGACGGAGTGCTCGCGCTCGGATTTCGCCGGGTCGCCGTAGAAATATTTCGAGCAGACCACCTTGGTCGCGAGCACCGACCACGATTTGGGCACCTCGACGTTCTCCTGCTTGAAGACCGCCTTGCCGGAATCATCGGTGATCTCCGCCGTGCGCTTCTCCCATTCGATCTGGTCGAACGGCTTCACTTTGGCGTCGCTGAACACGCGATCGAGCTTCAGTGACGACCGGCCGGCCGAGGTCGCGGAGACCCGGCGGGCAGGGGCGGTTTTCGCGCCGCGGCGGAGCGGCTTGGCGGGCGCGGATGACACGAGAGCGTCTTGGGCGTCGATCATGGGTTGTTTGGGTCGGTCGTTGGGCTGCAAGAGGGTCGAAAAGCTCAGATATCATGGCGAAACCTCGGTTTTCTACCGCTGTCCCGCCCCATCCTGTGGTGGATGGGGGCCTAGCCTACCCCTACTAATGGTGCCTTCAAGTGGATTCTCTCGAAACGTCACAAGTGCGTGAAGCTGAGGGGAATTTCGCGCCGATCGGCCCCGGATGGGCGCATGGGCGTCGTCCACGCTTGTGAATGTGGATCGTCCCGCCGACCTGCGCCGAGGAGAAGTTGTCCGAAGTTATGCGCAGGCGATCCGGTGGCCGGGGCCGGCTCAGGAACCGAGCTGGCCGGCCAGCTGGCCGAGGCGGACGAGGGCGTTCTCGGTGTGCGCGGTCCAAGGCGATCCGCAGCTGAGGCGGATGAAGTTGCGGAACCCTTGGGTGGCGGAGAACACCGGGCCCGGTGCGACGGTGATCCGCTCCGCGAGCGCGAGCTCGACCCACAGCACCCAGCCGCCGTTCGGCCGGGTCACCTTGGTCCCGGCCGGGAAGTACCGGGCCACGGCCTCGCCGAACTGCTGCAGCTGCGCGGAGTAGGCGCGGCGGATCTTGCGCAGGTGATGGTCGTACCCGCCGTCGGCGAGGAAATCGGCGATGGCGAGCTGCGGGAGCGTCGCCGTGCCGGCCGAGGTGATGAACTTCAGCTCGCGCACCCGGTCCAGATAGCGGCCAGGCGCGACCCAGCCGACGCGATAGCCCGGCGCCAAGGTCTTACCGAATGAGTCGCACGTGAGCACGAGGCCTCTGCGGTCGAACGCCTTGGCCACCTTCGGACGCTCCTTCTGGAACGTGATGTCCCCGAAGACGTCGTCCTCGATCAGCGGGATGTCGCGCCGGGCGAGCATCTCGACGAGCGCGGCCTTCTTCCAATCGGGCATGCAGCTGCCGAGCGGGTTGTTGTAGTTGAGGGTGAAGAGGCAGGCCTTCACCCGGCAGCTGGCGAGGCGCTTCTCCAGCTCGTCGAGGCAAACGCCCTCGCGCGGGAAGGTCGGGACCTCGCACGCCTTCAGGCCGAGGGATTCGATGAGCTGCAGGAACCCGAAATAGGAGGGCGATTCGATGGCGACGGTGTCGCCCGGCTTGGTGACCGCCCGCAGGCAGAGATAGATGGCCTCTTGGCAGCCGCTGGTCACGACGAGGTCGTCGGGCGAGAGCGAGCACCCGGCATCCATGGCGCGGCGCGCGATCTGTGCGCGGAGCCTCGGTTCGCCTTGGGGGAACGGGCACTGGTTCGCGACCGCCGCGTGCCGCCGGGCGACGGATGCGAGGCAGCGGTTCAGGGCGGTGGTCGGGAGCAGCTCGGGGTTCGGGCGGGCGTTGCCGAAGTTCGCGCAGAGTTCGCCCGGGTGTGTCTGCACCTGCTGGACCATCGGCGAATACATCACCCGCATGACGAGTTCGGCGACGTTGACCCTGGTGCTGCGCGAGGTGGGACGGCTGATACCGGGTTCCGCGGGCGGCTGCCAGGCCCGAGGCCGCACGTAGTAGCCCGATTGCGGGCGGGCCTCGATGAGCCCGCGGTTCTCCAGCACCCGGT
>CANGMH010000057.1 GCA_947454005.1 Verrucomicrobiota bacterium | reverse complement strand
GGCGTACAGGTTGCCCTGGGCGTCGAAGGCCAGCGAACCGGCGGAATGGCAGCAGTCCTCGCGCTGCGTCGCCACGCGCAAGAGGATCTTCTCCGAGGCCAGGTCGAGCGTGTCGCCGCGCAACGTGAAGCGCGCGACGCGGTTCTCGCCCACCTTGCCTTTCACCGGGTCCTGGCGCGTCTCGGCCTCGGAGTAGAAGAGGTAGACCCAGTGGTTCACGGCGAACTTCGGGTCGAGCGCGAGGCCGATCAGGCCGTCCTCCAGCCCGGTGAACACCGGCAGCTTCGCGGTGACGGTCGTGGCCTTGGTGCGCGGATCCCAGCACTTCACGATGCCGGCGCGCTCGATGAAGAACACGCGGCCGTCCGGCGCGACCGCGATCTCCATCGGGTCGACCACCACGTCGTCCACCACGCCGTCGCCATCGACATCGCGGTCGGCCTCGAGCACGACCTTGCGGAACGCCCCATCGGTCTGCGGTCCGGACGGCGGCGGACCCGGCTTGTCGGCGGCCCGCGCGGTGAGCGCGGTGAGCGCGGTGAGCGCGGTGAGCGCCAAGAGACCGGTCAACGCGGCGGACAAGACCTGGTTGCGGCGGAGCGGGTGGATCATGCGCGGCGAATCAGACCGCAGGGCAGCGGTGCGGGCACGCGTTTTCTCGGTGCAACGGAGGGCCGCGGCCGGGATCAGCCGTTGCCGAACTTCACCTTGAGGGCCGCGACGACGTTGGGCGGGACGAACTGGCCCACGTCGCCGCCGAGCCGGGCGATCTCCTTCACCAACCGCGAGCTCACGAAGGTGTAGGTCTCGCGCGGCGTCATGAACAGCGTCTCGACCCGCTCGTCGAGGCGGCGGTTCATCAGCGCCAGCTGGAACTCGAACTCGAAGTCGCTCACCGCCCGCAGACCGCGCACGACCGCGCACGCGCCGCGGCGCACCACGTATTCCACCAGCAACCCGTCGAAGCTGTCGGTCTCCACGTTCTTCAGGTGGGAGACGTCGGCCCGGATGAAGTCGTGGCGCTCGGCCAAGGTGAAGAGCGGCTGCTTGGATTCGTTGCGCGCCACGGCGACGACCACGTGGTCGAAGACGCGCGCGGCGCGTTCGATGACGTCGAGGTGCCCGTTGGTCAACGGGTCGAAGCTCCCGGGATAGATGACCGTGCGCATGCCCGCAGGCTAGGCACGCAAGGCCCGAAGTGCGAAGTGCGAAGTGGAGGCCGGAGACCTCGGGGCCGGGGCCCGGGACCTCAGTCTTCGACGACCGGATCCGTCGCGACGTCCTCGGTGATGGCGAGGAACGCCTGCTCCAGCGCGCCGCCGGTGCCGGCCTGGCGCCGGAGATCCTCCGCCGTGCCGACCGCGACCAGCTTGCCCTTGTGGATGATGCCGATGCGGTCGGCCATCTCCTCGGCCACGCTGATCTGGTGCGTGCTGAGGAAGACGCTCATGCCACGCCGGCTCCGCTCCTTCAGCACGTCCTTCACCACCCGCGCGTGGTGCGGATCGAGGCCGACCATCGGCTCGTCGATGACGAAGACCTCCGGCTCGTGGAGCAGCGCGCTGGCGATGGCGACGCGCTGGCGCGTGCCGTGGCTCAGACCTTCGATCGGTTTGTTGAGCCAAGGCTCCAGGTTGAACCGCGGCACCAGCTCGTCCGCGGCGCGCGCGATGGCGCCATCGGCCATGCGGAAGAGCTGTCCCGTGAAACGGAGGAATTCCCACGGCGTGAGCTTGTCGTAGAGGAACGGGAAATCCGGCACGTACGCCAAGCGTGCCCGGGCCTCGAGCGGCTGCGTCTGGACGTCGAAGCCGGCCACGCGCGCGCTGCCCGAGGTGGGCTTGATCAGGCCGACCACCATCTTGATGGTCGTGGTCTTGCCCGCGGCGTTCGGGCCGAGCACGGCGAAGAACTCGCCCGGCGGGACGGTGAGCGAGATGCCGTCGACGGCGCGGACCTCGCCGAAGTGCATCACCAGGTCAGGGAGCTCGATCATGCGGAGGTCGGTGCGGTCATTCTTTGCCGAGGTTGGGCAGCGCTTCGTTGGCCAGCACGAGGCCGTCGGGCAGGACGACCTTGAGCACCTCGCCGGCGCGGCTGAAGTAGGCCACGGCCTCGTGCTTGTCGAACAGCTTGGCGCGGACCCGGTACACCCGCACCCGGTTCTTGCCCACGCGGAGCCAGTCGTTGCGCGCGCTCCAGTCGAGGCCCGCGCCCGCCGTCTTCGGCACGAAGCCACCGGTGAACGCCTTCAGCCCGCCGGGCAGGAACGCGGCGTACGGACCGGCCAACAACGCACCGGGGTTCGCCAGGTCCTTCGCCGAGAACTTCTGCTCCCACGACGTCTTGCCTTCCTCGAAGCGCAGGCGGATGTCGTCGTCGCCCGCCTTGGCGGTGACCTGCCACGAAGCGGGCCGCTGCATCAGCTGGACCGTGAAGGTGCTCCAGGCGCGGTTGGTGAGCAGGTCCATGTGGGCCGTGACGCGCCAGCGGGTGGACGGAGTGTCGCCGAAGAGGTTGAGGTCGACGTCGACTGCGTGCCCGAGCGGCGTCCGCACCATGCCCTCGACCACGCCGCCCGACGCATCGCCCTCGGGCGCGGCCTCGGTGATGGACGGGTTCCAGCGCAACTGGCCGACGAGTTGTCCCCGATGGCGGAGCACGAGGACCGAGTTGTCCGGTGCGTCGAGCACGCGGTCGAGCACGGTGTCGATCGGCACCTCGGCCAAGGTCTCCCGGCCGCCGCCGAACTCGGCCCGCCAGAGGAGCACGTTCATCACCACCCAGAAAAGGGCGATGGCGAAGGTCACCATGCGGCCGGACATGCGCGTGCAACCTACGGCGGCGGCGGCGCGGAAGCAAAGCCGGCGCAGGACACGTGTCCGGTATGGCGCCGCTCCTACCACCGACCGCGAGGGAAGTCGCCCGGACCTCAGCGCGCCTTCTCCGGCAGGTTCAACGTCTGGCCGGCGCGCATCCGACGCGGATCGATGCCTTTGTTCGCCCCCATCAGCTCCTGGACGCTGATGCCGTAGCGGCGGGCGATGGCGGCGGGGATCTCGCCGGCTTTGACGACATGGGTGCGGGCCGCCGCGGCTCGCGACGCGGTCTTGGGCGCCGGGGATTCGGTCTTCGTCTCGGCCTGGCGCGCGACGGCGGCCGGCGCGGCGGTCAAGGTCGCGGTCTGGGACACCGTCGCGGCCGGCGCGGGCGCGACGTTCTTCACCGGACCGGTTGCCGTCGGGACCCCGGGGCGGACCGCGGCCTGGGTCTGCACCTGTGGCGACGGCTGCGGAGGGACCGGGTTCGCCACGATTCCGGGTGCTCCGCGGAGCGCGAGCTGCTGGTTGAGGCGGGCGACCGTCGTCTCGAGCTCGGCGTTGCGGCGCTTGAGCTCGTCGATCTTGGACTGGTTCTGCTGCTGGCCGATCTGGTCGGTGAACTCCGCGGCGAGGAGGATCTGCGCCTGCTTGATCTGCTGCTCGACGGCGTAGTCGCCGGGATCCTTCGTCGTCTTGGTCGAGCGGGCGGCCTTGATCTGCTGGTGACGGCGCAGATGGAAGACGGCGAGGGCGTAGTCCCGCTTCTTGTCGAGGCAGAGCTGACCGATCTCGCGGTGGGCCGAGGCGCTCTGCGGGTTCGCCTCCAAGGCGCGGTTGAAGGCCTTGAGCGCCTCGTCGTCGCGGCCCTGGGTCTGGAGGTTGATCGCGTTGAGGAAATTCGCCTCGTGGCGTTCGTCCTCCTCGCCTTTTGTCAGGCGGTCGCAACCCGCGCCGAGGAGCGCGGCAGCCAGGCAACCGATCAGGGGCCAACGGGGCATGGGAGAAGAGGTCTTCAGTTTCCGGTCCGCGGTCATCGGCGCGGAGCCGGCGACGACGCGGGCAACAGCACGCCCTGAAAACGGGAAACTGAAAACTGGAAAATTCCTCACTTCGCGGCGTCGCCCGCCGGGGCGTTGGTGGAGGGCAGCGCGAAATCCGCGGGCAATCGCAGCTTGGTCCGCAGCACCGCCTGGAACTCGGGGTTCACGTTGGTCGTCGGCGTGAGCATCTCGAAGAGGATGTCGCGCTTCAGCTCGGTGATCGGGGCGAGCTCCGTGCGGTTGGTCACGGCGCCGCGACCGGTGCGGAGCTGGTAGTTCTCGTGGATCTTGGCCGCCATCTTGTCGAGGCCGATGGCGTTGTCGTCCTCGCCCATCGCGAGGTTGTAGAACGACTGCTCCAGGAAGCCCCGGAGCATCGCGGTCACCCGGTCGCGCGACATCTCGTTCACGTCCTCGGTGATCTTGCTCAGCGCGAAGTCGACCATGGTCGAGCCTTCGGGGATGCCGGACTGCGGCCCGAGGCCGTAGCGCTGCTTGAGGTAGTCGAACCACTTCTGGGCCTCGGCCTGGCGGTTGTTGGCGTAGAGGAAATAGACGGCGTCCTTGAGGAAGTTCCGGTGCGCGGTGCCGGTGTGCTCGGCGTTGGCCGGCTCGGCGACCATGGCGTCCTCGTAGGCGCGGACGACGTTGCCCACCATGGCGAGGTTGGGCACCACCTCGATGCGCTTGGCGAAGTGGTTGGTGATGATCCGGCCGCGGTGGAACGCGGTGAGCATCGGCTGGAAGACGGTCCGGCGCAGCGGCATCTTGTCCTGCGCGGGCGAGTTCTCGATGCCGACCATGCCCCAGTAGATCGCGTGCGTCTCGGGCAGACGCCACTCCAAGGGGCCGTAGGTGTCGTCGACCTTCTTCATCATCGCCGGCACGAGCTTGTAGCGCTCGACGAGCTGCTGGACGCGCGCCTTCGCCTCAGGCGTCTTCGGATCGAGGATCTCGGCGTAATCGGGCCGTCCGCCGGGGATGACCTTGTCCATCATCTTCGCCCACTCCGTCTTGTAGAGCCAATGGGCGTCGTCGAGGTTGGCGCCCATCTTGTGCTGGAAGAACCAGGCAAGCTCCCGGTACATGAGCGCCTGGCCGGGGTTGTAGACGAGGCCCTGGTCGCGCAGCAGCTCGATGCCGCGCTGCACCCAGAGCCAGCGGTCCTCGGGGTTGGGGAACTTGACCGAGATGTTGTAGGCCATGTTCCAGGCCTGGTTGATCCAGACCTGCGAGAAGTGCGGCTGCAGCTTGGTGATCCAGTCCGCGAGCTGCACGGCCTCGAAGTACTTGCCGTCCTCCTGCAGCTCGGTCGTGCGGATCCAGAGGACGTTGGCGATCAGCCCGCGGAACCCGCCCAGCGCGACGGTCGTGAAGGCGAGCACCGGCGGCGCGTTGTTGATCACCGCGGTGCGCGTGAGACCAAGCGACTCGCGGTCGTGGTTCAGGCGGCCTTGGGCGAAGGAGCCCGCGACCAGCGCGAGCACCATCAGCACGGCGAGGATGGCTTTGCGCGTGGTCATGCGATCAGAGGACGCGGAGCCGGGAACGCCGAGCCGGACGATCGGCTCGCCGCCGGCGCGGCGGGCCGGGGACCATGGACCGGAATCTGGGGATCCATCGTGCTCATTGCGGTGCGGCCAGCTCGCGCCGGGTGAAGATGAAGATGCCCGCTCCGGCGAACGCGCCACCGGTGAGCACCACGACGACGGCGAACGCCGTGCCCAGCTGCGTCCAGGTGATGCTGCGGCCGGTGCTCAGCGAATCGACCGGGTTGAACCCGGAGATCTGGTCGATGACCCAGCGCATCCCGCCGTACACGACGACCGAGCCGCGGTTGATGAAGGAATCCTTGGTCACCACGCCGTCCTCGGTGCCCACGCCGATGACGCCGCCCTGCTCGACCACCTGCTTCAGGGTCCCGCTGGAGAGCCCGACGACCAGGATGGCGAACGAGACGAACGCGGCGACGTTGAACTGCAGCTTCGACGCCGCGAACAGGCCGACCGCGGTCAACAGCCCCAGCCAGCAGCCGATGATCCCGAGGCCGCGCGCGAAGTTCAGGCCGAATCCGCCCTCGCGATAGAGGACCTCGAAGCCGTCCTCGAGCGGGAACAGCACCGGCTTCTCGCTCAGGTTGAAGGTGTCGACGGTGAGCTTGCCGTCGGCGCCGATATGGCCGGGCTCGAGCGGGAAGCTGATGTACGACTCGGGCGCGAGGTTGTTCATGAACCGCTGGCGCTGGTGGCCCTCGGGCGGACCGACCTCCCAGCCGAAATCGAACGCGGCGCCCATGCCCGCGTAGTCCGGGGTGTAGAACTTCACCCGCGCGAACAAGGGTTGGTCCTTAAGCCGCGTCGCCGCGTCCGCGCCGAGGTCGAGCACCCAGCGGCGTCCCTGGCCGGGCCGGACGTACTGGAGCGACGCCTTGAGTTGCTCGCGCACCTGCTTGCGCACGAAATCGCGGTCCATCGAGGCGACCGCCTGCTGGCGGATCCGCTCCTGGAAGAGCGCCTCCACCTGCGGCTCGATGTTGGGCGGCGCTTCCTTCGCCGATTTGCGCGCGACGAGCACCTCGTCGCGAAGGACCTGTTGTTGCTCGGGCTTGAGACCGCGCGACCTCGCCAGCAACAGCATGTAGACGGTGGAACCGGACACCGCGAGCAACGCGAGGTTGAGCACCATGATGCCGAGCCATTTCCCCATCCAGACCTGCCAGCGCGGCACCGGCTTGGTGCAGACGAGCTGCATCGTGAAATCTTCCACCTCGCGGGCCAACGACCCGCACGCGAGCCAGAGCGTGGCGAAGCCGAGCAACGCGGTGATCGCCGAGAGCGTGTAGGTGATGAGGATCTGGGTGAACCCCTGCGCGGAACCGTCGTGCTTGATCATCCCGGGCAACGCGACGACCGCGGCGAGCAGGAGCCCGAGAAGGACGAGCACGAGCTTGAAGCGGAAGGCGGCCTTCAGCGTGAGCCGGGCGACGGCGAGCAACGGCTGGAGCCCGCGGGGCGCGAGGTCGGGCAACGACGACAAGCTCCGAGCGCGCCATTCCGGAAGCGGGACCCCGCCGGCCGCGGCGAGCTTGGAGAGCGCGTTCGCCGGATCCACGGCATCGACCGTGCATAGATACGAGTAGCCGCGGCGCTCGGCGGACATCGACCGCAGCTTTCGGGCGGCCAACCCGACGCCGATGCCTTGAACGGCTTGGACGAACAGCCCGGCCACCCAGCCAGCACCGCTGATATAGAGCAGGTAGGTCGTGATCCCGTTGACGATGAACAGGGCCAGACCCTCCATCCACAGCCGGAGCCACAGGGCCCAGATCCAATCGAGCACCGCCGCGGTGACGGAGAAACCGCACGGCACCACGAGCCGATGGTTCTCGGCATCCTGGTAGATCTCGAATCGACGGGTCATGGCGGTCCTCGACGATCAGGGCTTCTTGCCGCCGAGCAGTCCGGAGAGCTTCTCGTTCGCCTTGCCCAAGTCGACCGGCTTCGCGGGAGCGGGCACCGGAGACGAAGGGACCGGCTCCGGCGCGGGAGCCGGGGTCTCGGCCTTCATGAGCGCGGCGAGCTTCGCCGGATCCACCCGCGGCTCGGGGACCGCGGCGGGCGCGGACGGGGCCGCGACGGGGGCCGCGGTCGGCTTGGTGAGCCGGTCGAGCACGTTGTCCGACCGGGCCGCGCCGGCCTCCGCGCCGCCGCGGATGAAGGCGGCCACCGAGTTGCCGCTGGTCGCGCCGCTGGTCTGCGCCTGCGCCCGGGCCCGCTCGACGACGCCGAGGAAGTAGTTCTCCAGGTTCTGCGTCGGGTTCTCCAGCCGGACGGTGTCGCCCACCTCGGCGCGCAGGATCGCCAGCACCTTCTCGGTCGTCTCGCGGCTCAGGACCGGCGAGGTGATGCGGATCTCGTCGGGGGCGGCGAGCAGTTCCTTGAGCGTGCCCTTCGCCTGGATCTTGCCTCCGTAGTAGATCACGACGCGGTCGCAGACGTCCTCGACATCGGCCAGAAGATGCGAGCTGAGGATCACCGTCTTGCCGCGCTTGGCGAGCGCGCGGATGAGGTCCTTGATCTCGCGGCATCCGATCGGGTCGAGGCCCGCGGTCGGTTCGTCGAGGATGACGAGGTCGGGGTCGTTGATGAGGGCCTGCGCGAGGCCGATGCGGCGCTGCATGCCCTTGGAGAACTCGCCGACGGTGCGCGTCCTCGCGTTGCCGAGACCGACCATCTCGATGAGCTGCTCCGTGCGCTTCTGCCGGTCGCCGGCGTCGAGCGCGAAGAGGTTGCCGAAGAAATCGAGCGTCTCGCCGGGGCTGAGATAGCGGTAGAGGTAGCTCTCCTCGGGCAGGTAACCGATGCGCGCCTTCGTCTTCACGTCGCGCGGCGATTCGCCGAAGACGGTGACCTGGCCCTGGGTCGGGTAGAGCAGGCCGAGCAGCATCTTGATGGTCGTGGATTTGCCGGAGCCGTTCGGCCCGAGCAGCCCGAACACCTCGCCGCGGCGCACCTCGAAATCGACGTTGTCGACCGCGCGCGCCTTGGGCCGGCCCCAGAAATCCTTGAAGACCTTGGACAGGCCGACGGCACGGATGACGACCTCGTCGGACGGCGCGGGCCGGGCGGCGGATGGGGTGACGGGGAGTGTGGCCATGGCAGACGACTATTGCGACCGAGGACGGAGCGCTTCGGCGGGACCGGCCGGGTTCGGGTTCATTTCAGCGGTCGCGACCGGCGCGGCGACGGTCCGGTCCGGCGGATGGTTTCGGTGGTGCACATGGCCCGGTGTCCGTTCCTCAGGCCGTCTGCACCGTCAACGACACCGGACCTCCGGGCCCTTCCGAAGGCTCCGCGGGTCCGCTCTCCGGGTTCACGAACGGCTCGAGCTCCTCGCCTTGGCGGACGAGCCGGGCGCTGTTGAACACGACGATCAGCGCCCCCGCGTTGTGCAGCAGCGCGGCGACGATCGGATGGACATAGCCCATCGCGCCGGCCGTGAGCACGACGACGACGAACAGGATGCCGAAGAGGAAGTTCTGGTTGATCACGCTCCGGGCCATGCGCGAGATCTTCACGAGGAACGGCAACCGGCGAAGGTCGTTGTTCATCAGCGCGATCGTAGCCGAATTGATGGCCACCTCGCTGCCCGCGGCACCCATCGCGATGCTGATGTCGCCGGCCGCGAGCGCCGGGGCGTCGTTCACGCCGTCGCCGATGACGGCGACTCGGTAGCCCTTGGCCTTGCAGGCCTTCACGAACTCCACCTTGTCCTGCGGCAGGCACTCGGCCACGACCTCGGGCACGCCGATCTCGGCGGCGACGCGCTCGGCCACCGGCTTGCGGTCGCCGCTGACCATCGCGATGCGGCGGATGCCGGCTTCCTGCAGACCCCGGATGGCCTCGGCGGCCTCGGCGCGGGTCTGGTCCTGGAGGCCGACCCAGCCGATGCACTGGTCGTTGCGCGCGATGAAGAGAAGGCTGAACCCTGCGGTCTCGTCGAGGTCCACCGACTTGAGGAAATCGCCGGTGACGCCGTTGTCCTTGAGCCAGGCGGCGCGGCCGACGAGCACCTTGGCGCCCTCGATGGTGGCGCCGACACCGCGGCCCGCGGTCTCCTTGAATCCGGTCGCATCGGCGAACGGCACGCCCGCTTCTTCGGCGAGCTGGACCATCGCCTTCGCGGTCGGGTGGTTGGAGAAGCGCTCGGCGCTCGCGGCGATGCGGAGCAACTCTGCCGGGGCGATGTCACCGAGCGGGTTGAGACGGCTGACGACCAGCTTGCCGGTGGTGAGCGTGCCCGTCTTGTCGAAGACGAAGGCGGTGATGCGCGCGGCGGCCTCGAGGTCGGAGATGTTCTTCACCAGGATGCCGAGGCGCGCGGCGGCGCTCAGCGCGGCGACCATCGCCGTCGGTGTGGCGAGGATGAACGCGCACGGGCAGGCGCCGATGAGCACGCTGATGACGCGGTCGAGGTCCTTGGTGAAGGCCCAGACCAGCGCCGAGATCACCAGCACCAGCGGGGTGTAGTAGCCGATGTACTGGTCCACGATCCGCATGAACGGCAGCTTCGTCTTCTCGGCGGCGAGGATGAGCTCGCGGACCCGGCCGATGGTCGTGTCCTGGCCGGCCTTGGTGACCTTCACCTCCAGCAGGCCGTTCAGGTTGATCGTGCCGGCGAACACCTGCTCACCCGGGTTCTTGTCCACCGGCAGCGATTCACCGGTGATGTTGGCCTGGTTGACCGAGCCTTGGCCGGAGAGGATCACGCCGTCGGCCGCGATGTTGTCGCCGGGACGGATGCGGATGACGTCGCCGACCGAGAGGGCGCTGGCGGGGACCTCTTCTTCTTTGCCGCCGGCGAGGCGGCGGGCCTTGGTCGGGGTGATCTTGACGAGCGATTCGATGGATGCGCGGGCACCGGCCGCGGTGCGGGTCTCGATGATCTCGCCGAGCAGCATGAAGAAAGCGACGATGCCGGCGGTGCGGAAATCGCCCTTGGCCGCGCACGCGAGCACGCCGAGGGCGACGAGCTCGTTGATGCTCAGGCGGCCGAGGCGCAGGTCCTTGAACGCGACGAGCAGGATCGGGTAGCCGAGGATGGCCGCGCCGACCAGGGCGCTGAGGTCGCCCACGGTCTCCATGCCGGGCGCGATCCAGCCGACGACGAAGGAGTTCAGGACGAGGATGAGGCCGACGAGCGTCTGCCACAGCTTCACGTTGGTGTGGCTGTGGTCGAGACCGCCGTGGTCGTGGCCGCAATCGACGCAATCCGGGCCGTGCTCTTGGGAAAGGAGGGAGGTGACTTGCATGGTGCGTGCGGGCTCAGCGTTGGTTCGGGTCCTTCTTGGCCGTCGACAGCGGCTCGCGGTTCAGCTGGATGCGAAGCTCGCGGCGTTGGCCGTCGGCCCGCTCGGGGAGGAAGAACTTGTCGGTGGAGTTGGTGAGCACCTGGGCCACGGAATCGAGACGGAGACGCTCGCGGAAGAGCGCCGGGTCCTGCCGGTAGTACGGCAGCTGGTCCCGGAAGAACTTGGCCTCGGAGCTGACCGCCAGGACCAGGGAGTTGCTGGCGACGATGCCGCCCGCGCGGATCGCCGCGGCCTCACCTTCGGCCTTGCGGACGGTCTCGTCGTAGTAGCCGCGGGCTCCTTGGAGCTTGGAGTTGCGCTCCTGCTCCGCCTTGCTGACCTCCTCGAAGGCGTCCTTCACGTACAGCGGCGCCGAGACCTCGACATCGAGCGGCTCCAGCGTCACGCCGAGGTCCGCGCGCTCGATGAGGCTGGAGAGCCGGCCGCGGATGGCGTCGGTGAACGACGAGCGGTCCTTGTACAACGCGGCGTCGGCGGTGAACCGGGCGCTGGCGTGGTAGATGGCGTTGTCCAGCAGGTCGGCCAACGTGTTGGTCACGTCCTTGTACCGGAACGCGTAGGTCACCGGGTCGGCGATGCGGTACTTCATCAGCGCGCGGACGTGCAGGATGTTGCCGTCGCTCGTGAGCGTGTGGCCGTCGACGCCGGGCCGCAGCGTCGGGCTCGCCGCGGGCAAGGTGCCGGCCGCCTCTTCTTCGGGCGTCACGGCGTACCAGGCCTTGTTGGCACGGACGCTCTTGGACTCGCCCACGCGGATGCGGACGATCTCGTCGATCGGGTACGGCCAGGCCCAGTGGAGGCCCTGGGTCCGGAGCATCTCGGGTCCGGTGCCCTTGGGCTTGCCGAACTGGAGCACGATGGCGACCTCGTTCGGGTCCACGGTGAACACGCACGAGAACGCGAACGCCCCGAGCAGCAGCACCATGAGGATGCGGACGAGGATGAAGCTGCTGCCGAGCGCCTCGTTGAGCGCCTGGCTCGACGCGTCGTCGGCCGAGGTGACGGGCGAAGCGGTGAGCTTCAGGTCGCCGGATTTTTTCGGTGAATCGGCCATGGCAGGAAAAGGCTGTCGGGCGTCTGCGGGCGGGCGTCCCGGCTCACTTCGCGGCGGGCTTGTCGGCGTTGAGCAGGTTCAAGGGCGGGATCTTCTCGTCGAGGACGAGCGTGGTGCGGTCCTTGAGCGAACCGACGAGCGCCTTCAGCTGGAGCAGGAAGACGGCGAGGTCGGGCTTCTGCTCGAACACGGCGTAGTCCTTGGAAGCGGCGGCCTCGGCCTCGCCGAGGATGCGGAGCGAATCGGCGTCGGCCTTGGCGAGCAGCTCGTCGCGCTTGCGGTTGGCGTCGCTGCGGATCTCCAGCGACTTGGCCTCGCCCTCGCCGTTGAACTGCTTCACCAGCCGGTCGCGCTCGGCGCGCATGCGCTCGAAGACCTTGCCGGTGATCGATTCCGGCAGGCCCAGCTGCTTGATGCCGACCAGCTCCACGCTCACGCCGTAGGTGGTCTGCGCGGAGGCCTTGAGCTCCTTGAGGATGTCGGCCTCGACGGCGTCGAACTTCACCAGCTTCGGGTCGGGCGAGATGAGGTCGCCGAAGTTGTAGCTGCCGATGACGGCGTTCTTGGCGTTGCGGACGAGGTTCTCCAGCGATTGCTCGGCCTTGAGCGTGTCGCCGTTGAAGCGTTCCAGGAAGACCTTGGGCTCGCTCACCTTCCAGCCGATGAAGACGGTGATGAGCAGGTTCTTGGCGTCCTTCGTCGTCGTCTGCTCGAACTTGCGCTCGAAGTTCTGCAGGCGGTTGTCGAACTTGTAGATCTTCTGGATCGGCAGCGGCGCGCGGAGGTAGAGGCCGGGCTCGGTGATGCTGCGCGAGAACTTGCCGAAGGTCGTCACGACGGCGACCTCGGTGGTGCGCACCTGGAAGCAGAACAGCAGCGCGACGAAGATGAGCAGGAGGAGCGTGCCGACGAGCAGCGTGAGCGGGTTCTTTTTCTTCATGCAGGAAAGGGGTGGTCGGTTTCGGGGCGCCGGCGACGGCGCGGGGTCACTTCTTCTTGTCCGGGGTCTCGATGCCGACGTTGAGGAGGCTCTGGTCGAACTTCTCCTCCAGGTTGAGCGTGATGACGTCGTGCGTGTTGGTCGGGCCGATGACCAGCTTGCGTGCCGGTCCCACGGCCTTGGCGAAGGCGTCGAGGTAGCTGCGCTGGCGGAAGACGCTCGGCGCCGCCTCGTAGGCGGCGACCTGGTGGGCGAACTGCCCGGCCTGCCCGGCGGCGATCGCCGTCTTGCGCGTCCCGGCGGCGTGCGCCTCGTTCAGCTTGCGCGCCGCGTCGGCGGCCGCGCGCGGCAAGGTCTCGGCCCGGTAGCCCTCGGCCGCGAGGACCTTGGCCTCCTTCTCGGCGACCGCGCCGATCACCGCCTCGTACGCCGCGGCCACCGGCATCCGCTTGTCGCCGACCGGCGGATGGATGTCCTGCAAGCCGACGAACACGACCTCGACGCCGAGCTTCGCCTCGTCGGCCTTCTTCTGGATCGCCGCCTTCAGGTCGGCCGAGGCCTCGAGGCGCCCGAAGCTCATCAGCTTGTCGATGTCGACGCTGGCCATGTACCGGACCACCTCGCGGTTGGCCAGGCGCTCGATGAGGTTCGAGGCGTTCAGATGGTTGTAGGCCCAGGCCCGGACGTCGCGGACGATGTATTGGACGGGGATGCTGGCGGTGATGAGGTTCACCGGCACGGTCTGGTCGCCCTCGACCCCGCTGTTCTGTTGCTCGCGGCTGGCGACGAGGAGATTGAACTCCTCTTTGTAGTGCGCGCGGGTCCAGAGGACGGTGCGCTCCTTCTCCTTCTCGGGATCGGGCACGTAGCCGACGTTGAAGGACTGCAACGCGCGGGTGTCGTAGCGGACCACGCCGTCGACCGGCCACGGGAACTTCAGGTTGAGGCCCGGTTCCAGCACGCCGCGGCCTTCGACCGGACGCCCGAAGCGCTCGAGCAACCCCTGCTCGCCCGGCTCGATCACCACCACGCACGAGCAGGCGACGAGGACGCCCAGCCACACGAGGACCAGCTTCGCCAACGCGCCCTCGAAGAACTTGTAGAACCACGTCTCGCTGACCTTGAAGCCGAACTGGTAATCGAGCGCGTGCGCCGCCGTGCTGAAGAGCCCGCCGCTCTGGCCGAGCAGACCGACGATGCGGCTCTCGTAGATGAGCCGCGCCGCCTTGCCCTTGACCCGCGGCCGGTAGACCTCGAACACGAGGGCGATGAGCGTCTCGGCCGACACGAGCCCGAGCAGGCCGACCAGACCGTACGCCAGATAGCGGTCGTACTTCGGATAGCCCGCCCAATCGCCCGCCGCCACCAACGCCGACGCACCGGCGATCAACGCACCCATCAGCACCGCCGAGGCGCCGGGACGCAGCAGCCGGGAATCCTCCAGCTGCGCCAACCGCGAGGCGTACTTGCCGAGGAGGAAGAGCACCAACCCGATGCCGGAGAACGCCGCCAGCGCCAACGTCGGGTCCGGCGCCGCCATCGATCCAGGGTCCTGGACCAGTCCGGTGTAGAAGAACCAGGCGGCGACACCCTCGAGCGCGCAGAGCAGCACGGCGAAAGCGGGCACGAGCCAGCGCTCGAACTGCTCGCGCGCGCGCCGTGCCGGGAAGGTCTCGGCCGCGGATTCGCTGAAGAGCGCGGAATCGTTGCGCGACCGGCTCAGCGCCTCGACCTCGAGCCGCTCGGCCTCCTCGCGCGCTTCCAGGCGCATCTGGAACCAGCTCACCAACGACACGAGCAGGCCGACGAGCAAGAACACCGCGCCGATCTCGGCGCTGGACGACTTCTCGTAGCGGGACAACACGACGAGCGCCAAGCCGCCCGCCAGCAGGGCGAGCACGTTGACCAGGCCGTTCTTGGATTGGTTTCTTTCCATCGGTCAGGAGAGGAGATCGGACCCCGGGCCCGCGGACACGGACGCCGTCGCGAGGTCGCGGCAGGGGTCGGTCGGTCGTGGGTCAGCGTTCATCTGCGTTTGGGTGTTCAGTTGAGCTCGCGGTCCTCGAAGGAGATCAGCGCGGCGGCCAAGGCGGCGGCGAGGTACGACACGAGATACGCGGCCGCCTTCACCACGTAGCTCCACGGGATCGATTTCTTGTCCTCCAGCGCGTCGGCCAGCCAGAACTGCTGCCAGTTCGGCACCACCGCGTAGGCGACCTTCGCCCACCAGACCCCGCTGTCGGCCGGGGCCTTGAAGAGATAATCGGTCATCAGACCGAACAGGAAGAAGCCCGTGCAGACCGCCAGCGTCGGGATGGTGTCCAACCGCGTCGAGCACACCAGCGCCAGCCCGGCCAGCACCAGCAGCGCGAACAGGATCAGGACGCCGGCGGGCACCAGACGCCAGTCGACCGTCGCCGGCCCGTCGAACGCCCGGTCCAAGCGGGTGAACTGCACCACCACCCAGAGCGCCAGCGTCGTCAGCACCGCGAACGAGAACACCGTGTCGGACACGAACGAACGCCGGAGGAAGAAATTCGTGAAGCCACCCACGCCGAAGGCCAGCACCGCCGCGCCCATGTAGATCGAGAACGACTGCACGTCGGCGTTGCCGTAGGCGTCGAAGGCCATGCGGCTGGCCATCAGGGTCGCCACCATGTCCGCGTAGGTGATGAGCACCAGGGCCATGGCCAGACCCGCGTACTTGGCGAGCAGGAAGGTCATCCGACCGACCGGTTTCGAAAGCACCGTCAGCGCCGTCCCGGTCCGGATCTCCTGGGCCACGCTGGCCGAGGCGCAGAGCACGGAGGTGAGCAGGCCGGCCAACAAGGTGATCGCGAGGGTGCTGTCCTTCACCAGCTTGGTGTCCTCGCCGAAGCCGAAATAAGGCACCGCCGACAGGAACACGCAGAAACACGCCGAGCTGGCCAGTAGCAGCAGATAGATCGGCTGCCGGACCAACTCCATGAACGCATTGCTGGCGATGGCGGTGAACTGCCTCATTCGGCGGAAAACGACTGTGTGGCGGTCATCATACGGGTTGCCTCGGCGAGGTCAACCGACTTCGCCGACGGCACTGCTCCGCATGGAACTGGCAGGGAAGCACGGCGCGGGAGTTCACGGGAAACGATGCCGGACAGCAAGCCCGTTGTCCCCGGATCCACCGGCCGCGAAGCCGTCGACCCAAGATCGCCGGCGCCGGCAGCATGGCCCCCGCCGTGCCCCGCGTCTTGGGAGGGCGCGGTTCCACCCGCGCCCTGATCCATTCGCGGAGGAAGCGCACGGACAAAACCCCTTTGACGCGCATCACGCCTTGGAACCAACGACCCGTTCGGCGGAGAAGAATCTGGGGCGCGGGTGGAACCGCGGCCCTCCCGGGCGAGGGACTTCGCGGCGGAATGCGTTTTCGGGCCGATAAAAACGAAAAACCCCTGGTGGACCAGGGGTTTTGATCGTGGTGGCTGGGGCCGGAATCGAACCGGCGACACTGCGATTTTCAGTCGCATGCTCTACCAACTGAGCTACCCAGCCACGAACGGAGGGGCGAAATAAAGGCGAGCGGACGGCAGTGAGGCAAGGGATTTCTCCCGAAGTTTCGCACGCGGCGGAGGCATCAGGCCAGTTGCAGCTTCAACCGCTCCAACAGCAGCTTGGTGGCGTTGACGCCGTCGCGTTCCGCGAGGTGCTCGCCTTCGTACTCGATGCCGAGCCAACCGTGGTATCCGGCGGCCAGCACGATCTTCAGCATCCGCGCGTAGTCGGTCTCGGTGCAGTTCCCCGACGCATCGAAATCGTAGCTCTTCGCGCTGACCGCCTTGGCGTAGGGCATCATGTCGGTCACGCCCTGGTAGCGGTCGTAATCGTACCAGTTGCCGAAATCGGGCAGGAGCCCGGCGCGGCGATGGTCGATGAGGCGCACGAGGCCGACCAGCCACTTGCCGTCCGAGGCGAGGCCGCCGTGGTTCTCCACGATGCAGTCGAGACCGAGGCCGGCGCAGTAGACGGTCAGCTGGCGGAGTCCGTCGGCGGCGCGCTTCTGCTGTTCCTCGCGGCTGCCTTTGCCGCCGGTCTCCGCGTTCACCCGGATGCAATGGCAGCCGAAGTACTTCGCGGCATCGGCCCACTTGTGGTGGTTCGCGACCGCCTGGCGGCGCTTGGCGGGGTCCACGTCGCCGAGGTCGCCCTCGTCGTCGCACATGATGAGCTTGATGGCGACGCCCTCGCCGTCGGCGCGCCGCTTGAACTCGGCGAGGTAGGAACGGTCGGTCGCCTTGTCCATGAAGAACTGGTTCACCAGTTCGATGGCGTCGATGCCGTGCTGCCGGCGCGCGACGATGGGGAAGTCCAGATGGGTCATCTTCTTCCCGAAGATGGCCTGGTGGTACGACCACTCGGCGAGGCTGATCC
>CANGMH010000056.1 GCA_947454005.1 Verrucomicrobiota bacterium | reverse complement strand
GGCAGCTTCGCCGAGACACCGCCGGCCGAAGGCACCCAGGCCTTCTACCGGATCAGCGTGCCGTGAGCGGTCGGCGAGAGCGTCTCCGCACGGCGCGGCATCCGGCGGCCGACCGTGCTTTCACCCTCCCGGAGCTGCTCGTCGTCGTGGCGGTCATCGCGGTCATCGCCGGACTGCTGTCGCCGGCGTTGTCGAGCGCCAGGTCGAAGACCGGCAACGTCGTCTGCCTCGGCAATCTCAAGCAATGGGGCGTCGCCACGTTCCTCTTCGCCATGGACAACGGTGATCTTCTGCCGCAGGACGGCACGCCCAACGGCACGTCCACCGCGGAAGGTTGGTACGTCGACCTGCCGCGGACGATGGGCATCGCGCCCTATCACGACATGCCATGGCGCACGAACCCGGCCGCGCCGCTCGGCCGTTCGGTCTGGCACTGCCCGTCGAACCCGAGGCGCAGCAACACCAACAACCTCTTCCACTACTGCCTCAACGAGCACGTGAACGGGTCCGGGAACGGTGTCCAGGTGAAGCTCGGGACCCTTCCTTGGCCGGCGCTGACGGTCTGGCTCTTCGACAACGGGAAGCTCGCCGCGGTCGCCTCCGCCAACAACGCCCACACGAACCTCCATTCCCGCGGCTGCGATTTCCTGCTGCTCGACGGGCACGCGCGACGTTGCCCGGTCGCCGCCTACCGGGACTTCGCCAACGGCAAAGGTCGCACCAACAATCCCGACCTTCGCTGGTATCCCCGCGACGGCGGTCCTTGACGGTCCACGACGCAGCCGCCGGGACTCGAAATCGTCCGATCATCGCGGTGACCCGCGGCCAGGGCGCCGCATCCGACAAATCGTCGTGGACGCTCCCCGGCACCTGTGCTTGTTTCCCGACAACAACTCCCCATCCCACCATGTTCCTCTTCGCCTCGTTGCTCCAAGGCTTTCTCTTCGCGGTCGGGTTGGGCGTGCTGACACTCCTGCTGATGGCACGCATCGCTAAAGCGGGGAGCATGGGAGAGATGATGTCCTTGCCCGGCAAGATCCTCCTCACCATCGGCCTGTTCGTGGTCGTCGGCGTCTCCTTCGCCTTCGGCAAGGACGGCGCGATGTCGGGCAAGCTGGTCGCCCTCTTCGCCGTGCTTGTCGCGGCGGTCCCGCTGGCCGCGATGTGGTTGCCCCACATCGTCAGCGGCCTTCTGAGCCCGATCCTCGGATCGATGACCGGCGGCGACGAAGAGGTGGAGCGACGACCGTTCTATTCGCACGCCATCGCGCACCGGAAGCGGGGCGAACCCGCGCAGGCATTGGCCGCCGTCGAGGCCCAGCTCGCGCTCTTCCCCGGCGACGCCGAAGGCCTGCATCTCATGGCGGACATCCATCTCGAAGACCTCAAGGACACGGCCACCGCCGTCGCGGTCCTGACCGAGATGGTCGACACCCCGGGCCGGGCCGGCGGCGAGGTGGCGGTGGCTCTCAACCGCATCGCCGAGCTCCAGCTCAACCGGCTCAACGACATCCCGTCCTCCCGCGAGACCTACCAGCGCATCGTCGACCGATTCCCCGACAGCGAGGCCGCCCTGACCGCACGCCAACATCTCGCACATCTCCCGGGCGCGGACCAGCTCGCACAGAAGGCCGAACGGCCCAAGTTGGTGGTCACCCACCACGAGACGAGGATCGGGCTCCAAGACGACCACGGCGCGAGCCAAGCGCCGTCGGAGGACCCCGCGGGCGAAATCGACCGCCTGACCGCCCACCTCGAGCTGTTCCCGGAAGATTGGGACGCGCGGGAGAAGCTGGCCCTTCTCTACGTCGACCACGCGAACCGCTTCGACCTGGCGACCGACCAGCTCGAACACCTCATCCGCCAGCCGAGCGCCCCGCCCCGCCATGTCGTGCGCTGGCTCAACGAGCTCGCCGACATCCAGCTCCGTTCCTCCGACGGCATCGGCGTCGCCAAGCTCACGCTTGAGCGCATCGGCCAGGCGTTCCCGGGAACACAATGGGCCGACCAAGCGGTGGACCGCATCGCCCGCATCGGCCTGAACCGTCGGGCGAAGGCGGAGGGCAAGACGCTCAAGCTAGGGGACTACGAGCAGAACATCGGCCTCAAACGGGGCGACGCGAGCATCCCGGACCCGGCGGCACACTCGGCTTGAACCGTCGCGTCGCGGCATCGGACACCACCTCGCCGCTCCGACCGGATCCTTCGTCCGGCTCGGACCGCGGATCAATCCCTCGCCGGACCGGCGTCCGGACCGGCGCGCCGGCGGAACACGATGATGTGCTGCCGCGGCAGGAAGCCCAAGGTCTCCACCCAATCCAGGGGTTGCTGCGCCATCTCCTTCCGCACCTGCGCCTCGGTCATCTTGTGCAGCGGTTTGATCGGGACCCATTTGTCCTCGCCGCGGTACTCGACGAACACCAGGCGACCGCCCGGCTTGAGCGCGCGGCACAAAGACCGGATGATCTCATGCGGATGGTCGCACTCGTGGTAGACGTCCACGAAGATGGCGAGGTCGATCGCTGCGGCGGGCAGTGCGACGTTGGTGACGCTGCCGAGCACCGGGACGACGTTGGTGACGCCGTGCGCCGCCACGTTGGTGCGGAGGATGGCGAGCATCTCGGGCTGGATGTCGTTGGCGAACACCTTGCCGGTCGGGCCGACACGCTTGGCCATGCGCCAGGTCAGGTAGCCGCTGCCCGCGCCGATATCGGCGACGACTTCTCCGGGCTTGAGCTTGAGCGCCTCGACAAGTCGGGTCGGTTGCTCCTCTTCCTCGCGCTCCGGACGTTCCAGCCACATCGCGCCCTGATGGCTCATGAACCAAGCGATCTCGCGCCCGAGATACCATTTGCCCGTGCCATCGGGCAATCCGGGCCGGAACTCGTACAACGGGGACGGAAGCGCAGCAGCGGCCTCCGCGGCGATGGCGGCAGGAACGAGGTTTCCGGCCAAACAAAGAAAGAGGGCGAGCACGGCTGCCCAAGGACAACAGGACGGCCGGCCCGTCGGGATCGGGTGTGGAGCGTTCATCGGTCGGGGATGCGGCAGGCCTCCACGAACGCCCGGAACAAACGGGCGTGTTCCGGCGCTGCCAAGCGTTCGGGATGGTACTGGACGGACTGGAACCACGGCAGGAGGCCCAACCCTTCGGATCCGAGTTCCGTGGCTTCGACCACGCCGTCGGGTGCCGTCGCGGAGACCCGCAACGGCGACGCCAACCGGTGGATCGCCTGGTGATGCGTGCTGTTCACTCCGAGCGTGGTCGTCCCGGAGATCGCCGCGAACCGGGAATCCACGGGCAGATCGACCCGGTGCGCGACATCGTTGCGGAGGTCCATCTGGTTGTGCACCACCGCGCCTGCGACCTGGGTGGGCAGATCGACATACAGCGTGCCGCCGAGGAAGACGTTCACCAACTGGTGCCCGCGGCAGATCGCCAGCAGCGGCTTCCGCTGGCGGAAGATCTCGGCGAGAAGCGCCAGTTCCATCCCGTCGCGCGCCGCTTCGGCCAGGTCGCAGGTCGCGAGCAATGTTTCCGGCACCTCCGGCCAGTACCGCCGCGGATCGATGTCGTCGCCACCGCTGAACAGGACGCCGCTCGCATGGGCGACGGCATCCGCCAGCACCGCCGGATCGGTCGTCAACGGCAACGACACGGGCAATCCGCCGGCGGCGATCACCGCGTCGAGGTAACGGCTCGAAACGCTGGTCGAGTGGTCGGCCATCTCGGACCCGGCGGGCGAGGTGCTCGGCGTGATGAGGATCAACGGTCGCATGGGAAGAAATTCCGGACCCGGCCCGCCGGCCCGATCGTCAGTCCTCGAAGGTGTGCTCGGGGAAGCGGTCGCGGATCAGCCGCTTCACGTTGATGACCGCCTCGGGCGGGTTGAGGTCGCGTCCCGCGCGGCGCTGGACCGATTCCAGCAGCTCCAGCCAGTCCTGCAGCGGCGGATGCGGTAGCGCATCCCACTCGATGTCCTTGCCCCGCCGTCTCGAGCGCTCGAAGAACCGCCAGTCCTTGCCGACACGCTGGGCGTAGACATGCCGCTTCACCCCGTCTTCACCGGTGGTCGTCCATCCGATCTCTGCTTTAGCGCCCATGGACGAGGAGCATGACGGAAACCGCGGACGGGAAGAAGCCCGTTCATTCCGGCAGGTCCACGCTGGCGACCGCCATCGCGGCGATGCCCTCGCGCCGGCCGATGAATCCCATCGTCTCGTTGGTCGTGGCCTTCACGCCCACTTTGCGCGGATCGATCCCGAGCGCCGAGGCCAGGTTCTGCTTCATCGCCGGGATATGCGGGAAGATCTTCGGGGCCTCCGCGAGCAACGTCGCGTCGATGTTCACGATGCGCCCGCCCCGGAGTCCGACCTGCCGCGCCGCTTCCACCAGGAACACCCGGCTCGGCGCGCCCTTCCACCGCGGGTCGGTGTTGGGGAAGAAGTGCCCGATATCGACCTCGCCCAGCGCGCCGAGCACGGCGTCGGTGATGGCGTGGGCGAGGGCATCGGCGTCGCTGTGGCCGTCCAGGCCCTTCGTGTGCGGGATCTCGACGCCGCCCAGGATGAGCGGGCGGCCTTCGACGAGCTGGTGGACATCGTATCCGATGCCGACATGGATCATGGACGGAGGAGACAGCAGACCGGCGCCGGAATCCAGAAATCCAGGAGACAGAATCCCCGGCGAGGCGCCAGGAGCGGGTCAGAACCAGCCGAGCCGCTCGCGGTTCGCGTGGTAGAACACCCCGAGCAGACGGGCCTGGACCACCGCGAAGTAGAGCCCGTTGAAGGCATGCCACGCATCGCCGACGAACGGCACGGGGAGCTTCTCCGCCCAGCACGACGTGCCGACCTGCACCCCGATCAGCAACGTGATCAACGCCACCACTGCCAGATAGCGTCCCGGGCTCGCCGCGATCGAGCGGATCACCAGGAAAGGATGCAAGCCGGCGATCGAATCGGCCATCGACACGGCCAACACGGCCATCGGATAGACGACGAGCCCCAGCAAACCCAGTCCGACCCCGGCCCAGAGGACCAGCGTGTCGGTGTTCTTCCATCCCCAGAAGCATACCGCCGCGCCGGGCCCGAAGCAGGTGGCCAAGGTCACGACCCACCTCAGGAACGGTCCCGCGATCTCTTCGGTCCAATCCTCCGTCCCCGGCCAAGGCGGCATCGTGTCGATGCCTTGGGCGCTGCTCTGGACGATACCTTGCAACGCGCCGAAAAAATAGCCGGTGACCACGAACGAAAGGATCATCGCGATCATCCCGGAGAACGAGGCCATCACGCCCATCAACAGGATGAACACCACGCCCGAACCGAAGATGACCGCCCCGTCTCCACAGAACGGATATGCCAAAGCGCCGAACAGACGACCGGTAAAACTCTGTCGATCGGTTCCGGACGGAGGGACCGTCGCCTGCGGACCTGGTCCTCGGCCCACGGCGAGACATGCATCCGGGAACATCTCGCCGAGCGAGAACCATTCCGGGTCGCCTTCCCGTCGAGCGAGATCGAGCGGACCCACCTGGCCCGAACGGATCATCCCCTCGACCTCGCCCGGGCTGAACGGTCCCGCGGTCTCGCCGCCAAGGAAGACGTGGTACCGCGTCGGGTCCGGTGCCGCGGTGGCATCGCCTGATATCACCTGACGGAGTCGCAACGGTGGCGAGGACGCCGCCGGATCGAGGTCGTCGGAGGAAGCGGCGTCATCGCGAGGGTCGGTCATGGGGATGCGAGGCTCCGGGTCTATACCGTTCCCACCGCCGCGGCGAATGGAACTTCGCGGCACCATTCCAGCGCCACCTTGTCGGGGGCCTTGGGCGACGGCCAAATCACGGCTTCCCAAACCGCCCGGACAGGACTACAGAGTCCGACAAAAGCCATGAGCACCATCCGCCTTTGCCTGATCGCGACGGCCCTGACCCTCGCCGCCCAACTCCCGTCGCTCGCCCGCCAACCGACCGTCGGGCGCATCCGCGGTTCGCTCGACAAAGCCACAGGTGGCGCCACCGCGACCCAGTCCAAGAACGCGGCGGCCTCCGCACCGGCGGCGCCGCAGATCGATCCCGCGGCCGTCGCCAAGGCCCAGAAGGCGCGCGATGCCCAGGCGTCGGCCATCGCCGCGGGACAGAACCAGCGGAACCAGAAGGCGCTGGTCGGCGCGGACCAACGCGTCGTGGATTTCCTCAAGCAACGGGTCGAAGACGGTTCGGCCGGCGCCGCGTTCGACCTCGCCAAACGCTACGAAGAAGGCAAAGGCGTGGAGGAGGACGCCACCGAGGCCCGGCGCCTCTACAAGTTGTCGGCCGAACGCGGGAACGATGAAGCGAAGAAGTGGCTCGAAGAACATCCCGAGCCGAAGAAAGAGACGGCCAAGGATGGACCGAAGCCGGCGGTGAAGTGAGGGCCCGCGCAACGGCGCAAAGATCAGTGGGCCCTGAGCGGTCGCGGTCGGCCTCAATGTCCGGAAAGCTTCGTCAGGTCCGGCTTCTGCCGGTGCCATGACGTGGCCTTCTGGAACGCATCGGCGGCGGCGAGGGCCTCGGCCTCGCCGAACAGTTTCCCGAGGAAACAGATGCTGACCGGCGCGCCGCCGGATTTGTCACCGGTCGGGACCACCACGCACGGATGTCCCGTCATGTTGGAGTAGAGCAGCGAGTTCCCGCTCCAAGCCGGCGCAACGAGCACGTCGATGTCGCGGAACAAGGCGTCCATGTCGGCCATGAGCCGAGCGCGGACGCGGTTGGCGTCCAGGTAATCGACCGCCGTGATGAAGCGCGCGCCGCGGAAGGAGTTCGGCCAGTTCCAATCGGCCTGCTGCACCAGTTGGTCATCGAGCCCGCTCCGGGTCAGCTCGTCGAACACGGCCGCCGCCTCCGCGGAGAGCAGCATGTACAGCGGTTGCTTCGGGTGCTTCGGTAGTTCGACCGGCCGGAGCTCGGCGCCGATCCGGCGCAAGACATCGAGCGCGGCGAGATCCTCGGCCTTGTGGTCGTGCTCCTTGTCGAAGTCGCGCTTCAGATAGCCGACGCGCAGTTTCGCCAACGATCGCCGCACCGGATAGCAGAACGGCGCGTCGATCGCGGAGAGATCCTGTCCATCGGGACCGCGGATGGCATCGAGCACCAGCGCGCAATCCTCGGCGCTGCGGGCGAGCGGCCCGAGCTTGTCGAGCGACCAGCAGAGCGTCATCGCGCCGGTCCGGCTCACCCGGCCGAAGGTCGGCCGCAGCCCGGTCACGCCGCAGACCGTGGCCGGCGACACGATCGACCCGAGCGTCTCGGATCCGATGGCGAACGGCACGAGCCCGGCCGCGACGGCCGCAGCGGATCCAGCGGAGGAACCGCTCGACCCGTTCGTGGGGCTCCACGGGTTGCGGGTCATCCCGCCGAACCACACATCGCCCATCGCAAGCTCGCCCAAGCTCAGCTTCGCGACGAGCACGGCGCCCGCTTCGTCGAGTTTCCGGATGACCGTCGCATCCGCGTCGGGCACCTGGTTGGTGAACGGCGGGGCGCCCCACGTGGTACGGATCCCGCGCGTGTCGAGGAGGTCCTTCGCGCCGTACGGGATCCCGTGGAGCGGGCCGCGGAGATGACCGGCGCGTATCTCGGCATCGGCCTTCTTCGCGGCGGCGAGCGCGCGTTCCTCCGTGAGCGTGACGACGCAACGGAGCGGCGGCCCGTGGCGCTTGAGCCGGTCGAGACAGAACCGCGTGAGCTCCTCCGAGGTGACCTGGCGCGAGCGGATCAACGCCGCGAGCTCGGCGACGGAGAAGAACGCGAGGTCGTCGGCATCCGCCGGACGCTTCACTCCGCGCGGAGGTGTCCATCGGAGACATTTCCGCGCCTCCGGCATCACGAAGCCGGGAGGACGCGGGTCGAAGACGAGCGCCGGCGCCAGGTGGTTCGGCAACGGTACGGCGCGCAGTTCGGCCAACGCGCCGAGCCGCTCCTGCAAGGCGGGAAGCATCTGGACCCGTTCGGCCTCGCTGAACTCCACGCCTGCGACCTTCGCGGCGGCGGCGGTCTCGGCGGCCGTGATCGGCTCGGGTCCGGCGGCCCGTGCGGCACCGGCCGACGCGACCGCACCGACGACCCAGGCGAAGGCGAGCTGGCGCAGGATGGATCTCTTCACCGGCCGAGCGTGGCCTCGGCGTGACCGGACACAACCGGGAAACCAAGGTGCCGGTGGACATGTCGGGGCGGGACGGCATAGTCCCGGCCAAGTCCCCATGAGCCCCAAAAAGATGTCCCACGCCTGGACGCTAGGCGTCGCGCTGGTTTCCACGGTCCTTCTCACGGTCGTCCCGGCCTCGGCCCAAGACGTCGTCGAACAGTTCGCCGACGAGAGCGAGGTCGCTGGGAAATGGACCCGCTGGTGGGGAGGCGCCGAGCAGACCTACGAGTTCGACGCGACCGTGGATGCCGACAAGAAGACCGGGTCCGGATCGCTCAAGGCGACCATCGGTTTCGACATCGCGGCGCACGGCGGGGACAACCAGTTCTCGCTGCAGCACTATCTCGACACCGCGGTCGACGGCACGAAGTACACCCAGCTCGCGTTCGACATCCGGTTCGATCCGACCTCGCCGACACGTCCCCGATCGGGCGACTTCGGATATCTGGAGTTCGGGCTCATCCCCGGGGACTACTCCCAGCTCTATCTCGGGAACGTCACCGTGTCGGCGACGGCCGCCGGTTGGATCCACGTCTCCGCGCCCATCGACCGCGCGGCGCCCAAACTCGACAAGGTCATCGGCATCACCTTCAAGCTCTGGGCAGGGGACGGGGATCCGGCCGGTGACAACCGCCTGACCGGCAACACGGTGTTCTGGATCGACAACATCCGCCTCGTGGCCGACACGAGCACCCAGCCGTTGCCGCCCCCGACCTTGTCGGTCCGGAAACCGGTCCCGGGGCTCCAGATCTTCGCCAGCAAGCCCGGGTCGCAATACCAGCGGCAGAACATCCGGACGGTGGATCCGAGCTACGGCTGGGTCGGCAGCCCGGCACCGGTGACCTACTCGTTCACCATCGCCGATTATCCCGACGGATCGGGGAAAGGGTTCCAGACGCAGCTTTTCTTGGTCCCGGGGACCGGGATCCCCGCGTTCGAGACCTCGCCCGACTACAACGAACCCGACGTCATCTTCGTCGACCTCCAGAACAACGCCGACGGCAGCGCCTATGCCAGTTTCCGCCACAAGATCGAGCAACCGAACGGCAACTCGATGATCTACGGCGACGGCACCCTCGGCGGGATCGGCAACCCGACCGCGCTCGGGACCTGGAGCCTCACGATGAAGGACACCTCCGCCACGCTGACCGCTCCTTCCGGATCGAGCACGAACTTCACCTTGCCGGCCGGGACGGTGGCGCGGTTCGCCGGCCCGCTCTACGCCTACTTCGGCGTCCAACCGAACAGCCCCGCCAACATCGGACGTTCGGCGACCTTCAGCCGGATCCAGATCACCGGCGCCGGCACGCCGATCGACGACCGTTTCACCTCCGGCCCGCTCGACCCGGTGACCTGGCAGGTGGTCGCCGAGGACGCCCCCGGGATCCTGCCGGTGCCCGCTGACACCGCCTACGCGCTGACATGGACCCTCCCGGACACGGGATACAACTTGGAAGCCGGTACGGGGCTCGCCCCTGGTCTCTTCATCGACGTGACGGCGCAATCGGGTCCCATCCAGATCGGGACGCGCAAAGTGGCCTTGGTGCCGGGGGCGAACCTTCCCGCCGCCAACGGAGGCTTCTTCCGGCTGCGACAGCCTTGAGGCGCAGCCGGTCCGACGGATCCAGGACAGGCCGCCGCGGCCTGTCCTTTTTTCTTTCCGGTGCCGGCGCATTTACGTTCGACAACCTGCATCGCGCTCCGTGTCATCGCGCCATGGTCCGCCGTCGGATGATGTGGCTCGCGCTCTTCGTCGGGCTCGATATCGCGGCGTTCTTCTATTGGCGCTGGCGGCACGAGCACCGGTTCGACGCGCCGATCCGGGCCGCGGCGGCGCGCTACGGGCTGCCGCCGGCCCTGGTCAAAGCCGTCGTCTGGCGCGAGAGCAACTTCGATCCCGATGCCGTCGGCAAGGCCGGTGAGATCGGCCTCATGCAGCTCATGGACGAAGCCGCGCACGAATGGGCCGGCTCGATGAAGCTCCAGCAGTTCGGCCACGAGCATGTCTTCGACCCGGGCACCAACACGCTGGCCGGAAGCTTCTATCTCGCGAAACTGCTGCGCCGCTACACCGGCACCGACGACCCTCTGCCCTACGCGCTCGCCGACTACAATGCCGGCCGCGGGAACGTGCTCCGCTGGATGACCGGCCCGGCCAGGACCAACAGCTCCGCTTTCCTCGCGCAGATGACCTACCCGTCGACACGCGCCTATATCGCCGCGGTCACCGAGCGCTATGCGCGGTTCCGCGGCGAGTTCCGTTGAACCGGCCCCGGGGCGGAGGCGAGGCGCGACCTTCGGATTTACAGGACCGTCGCGCTCCTCCATCGTACCGCCACGATTCTCCCGGACCGCCCCTGCCGGCCGCGAGAAACAACCTCTCACAGCAGACCACCCCATGAGCAAAGTACGGGTCCTCGTCGGCACCAAGAAAGGTGCGTTCATCCTCACCTCCGACGGCAAGCGCGACCGTTGGGAGGTATCAGCCCCGCTCTTCCCCGGCTGGGAGATGTACCACCTCAAGGGTTCACCGGTGGATCCGGAACGCTTGTATGCCTCCCAGTGCAGCGGTTGGTTCGGGCAGATGATCCAGCGGTCCGATGACGGCGGGAAGACCTGGGAAGCGGTCGGCAACGAGTTCCGCTACGAAGGCACGCCCGGCACCCACATGTGGTACGACGGCACCCAGCACCCGTGGGAGTTCAAGCGCGTGTGGCATCTCGAACCTTCGCTCACCGACCGCGACACCGTGTACGCCGGCGTGGAGGACGCCGCGATCTTCAAGTCGGTGGACGCCGGGAAGTCCTGGCAGGAGCTCCCCGGTCTGCGTTCCGCCAAGGGCCACCTCTGGCAACCCGGCGCGGGCGGCATGGGATTGCACACGATCCTGCTCGACCCGACGAACCCAGACCGGATCTACATCGCCATCTCGGCCGCGGGCGCCTTCCGCACCGACGACGGCGGCAAGACCTGGATACCGATCAACCAAGGCCTGAAGTCGCCGTACGAGCTGCCGGATCCCGACGCCGAGGTGGGACATTGCGTCCATCACATCGCCATGCACCGGTCGCGTCCGGAGGTGCTGTTCATGCAGAAGCACTGGGACGTCATGCGCAGCGACGACGCCGGCGGTTCTTGGCGCGAGGTCAGCGGGGACCTTCCCACCGACTTCGGCTTCCCCATCGAGGTCCACGCGCACGAGCCCGAGACGATCTATGTCGTCCCGATCAAGAGCGACTCGGAGCACTTCCCGCCGGACGGGAAGCTGCGGGTCTACCGCAGCCGCACCGGCGGCGGGGCTTGGGAAGCGCTGACCAAGGGCCTGCCGCAGAGTGATTGCTACGTGAACGTCCTGCGCGACGCGATGGCGGTCGACCACCTCGACCCGTGCGGGATCTATTTCGGCACCACCGGCGGACAGGTCTACGCCTCGGCGGACGGCGGCGATTCATGGGACGCCATCGTGCGCGACCTCCCGGCCGTGCTGTCGGTCGAGGTGCAGACGCTGCCATGATCCGGGTCGTGCTTCCCTACCACCTGCGCACCTTGGCGAAGGTCGGGGAGGAGATCGCGCTGGAGGTCGACGGTCCGGCGACCATCGGCTCGGTGCTCGACGCGCTGGAGCGGCGATATCCGGTGCTGCGCGGCGCGATCCGCGACCACGGCACGCTGCGACGGCGGCCGTTCGTCCGCTTCTTCGCCTGCAAAGAGGACCTGTCCCTGGACCCGCCCGGGACGGCGCTCCCCGCCGCGGTCGCTCGCGGCGACGAACCGTTCCTCATCGTCGGCGCGATGGCGGGCGGCTGAGGCCGCTGGTGCGCGGCCTCAGTACTGCCGCGTGGATTCGTTCTCGTGCAACGGCGTCTCGAACTCGTCGCTGCGCAGCTCGACTTTGAACCGCGCGTCGTCCGCGATCGCCGCCTTCACCACCAGACGCCACGACGCCGTGCCCTTCGGCTCGATCACCGGCAACGGATCCAGCGTGACCACCTGGTCCTGGTGGTGCGCGGGCGTCGTGCCCGTCGCCGACACGAACTCCTGGCTGGCCGGCAAGAAGCAGACCATGCGGACGTTGTTCAACGCGCCGAAGCCCTGGTTGAGCACGCGGATGTCGTAGACCACCTCCTTGCCGACCTCGATCGGGTCCTCCAGGTCCACGACCTCCAGCAGCACCGCCGGCACGCCGATGAACTGCGTCGCGCAACGCGTCGCCACCGCCGGGGCGCAGCTGCCCTTGGCGGACGTCTCGAACGCGAGCGATCCGGGTTTCTCGAGTGTGAACGTCGCGCAGAGCTCCCGGGAAGCCTGCGGCGCGAGCCCTTCGATCTCCCAGGTCACGCGGCCGTCCGCGACCGTGCCGCCTGCCGTCGTCGCGCCCAGAACCGCCCCTTCCGGGACGGGCAGCGACACGACCGTCCGCGGCTCCGCGGCGGTGCCGGTGTTCCGGACCGTGAGGCAGACCTTCGCGGGCCGGCCCGCGACGGCGCGCGCGGGCACGGCGCAATCGATCGCGATCACCGGCGCGCTGATCTCGGTGGACGCTGAATCCTCCGCGGTGCCGCCTTCGGCGGCGGCGGCCTTGGCGGTGACGATGCCGCGGCCGACCTCGGCGGCCGTCACCGGCAGCACCGCCTCGCGCGCTTCGCCGGACCTGAGCGTGCCGACGTCCCATCTGACGGACGTCCGGCCGTCCGCGGTCCTCCAGCCCGCCGGCAGCGTGTCGGTGACCACGACCCGCGTCGCCTCGGCCGGACCGGAGTTTCGGACGACGACCTTCACGTCAAAAGGCCCGCACAGCCCCGCGGTGGCGGGAGCGGAGACATCGAGCTTCAAGGCCGGCGCGAAGGGCCCGAGGTCCTCCACGAAGAAATTGCTGCAGGCCTTCGGCGTGACGCAGCGGTACTTGCGTCCTTTCGAGACGAAGGTGAAGGCGTAGGCCGGCGCCGGTTCCTTGCCCGCCCAGAGCACGTCGCGGAGCGTCACCGGCTTGTAGTTGTCGCGCGACGACATGAAGGGCATGCGCGTGCCCACCGCGATCGGGGCCTCGCTGACGACGGCGGTCTCGGCCGCGCGGTGGAGGTCGGCCAGGTCGCCCTTCCAGCCCCACTGATCGAGGATCGAGGCGATGTCCGGCTTGAGGCGGGGATCACGGAAGCGCGCGCGCAGGTCTTCCGGCGTCTTCAGCGGGTTGGCGAAACGATGGGCGGGATTGCCGAGGAAGGTCGCCCGATGCTGCTGCGCCTGCGCCGGCATCGCCGAAAAGACCAACAGACCGGACAAGACCGTCAGCAAGACCCGCAGCTTGGACATCATGCGAATCACGTTCCGAGAAGCCACCGCGCGAGACCAGCCAATAGTGCGGCGCAAGGCGGAGGGAGGGCACGAAGCGGGAGGGACCTCGCCGTCGGAAGAGCCGGGGCGCGTCGGCTGGAAAAGTCGCTCGCACCCACGAGGCGGCCGGCGGCTCGCCAAACAAAAAGACCGCGCTCCTCGCAGAGCGCGGTCCTTGGGGATCTTTTCGGCCGCTTCAGCCGACCAGGGCCGCGTTCGGAGCGGGCAGGAGCAGGAGGCCGTTCTCGGGACGCGGAGCCCGGGGGGCTTTCGGCGCCTTCTCGGGGCGAGGAGCGGGCTCGGGCTTGGGCAACGGCTTCTTGGCCGTCTCCAGCAGACCGTTGGCGAACTCGATCACGTGGCCTTGGTGGACCAGCCAGTGCAGGTCCGTGAGCAGCGCCTGCTGCTCGGGCGTCGCCTTCGGAGCGGCCGGGGCCGGGGCCGGGGCCGGCGCGGGAGCCGCGGCGGCATCGGCCGGAGCCGCGGAACCTTCGGCGGCGACCGGCGCCTCGGGGGCCGCCGGAGCAGGAGCAGGAGCGGCTTCGGGGACGGCCGGGGTCGGCGCGAGCGCGGCGAGCAGCTTCTTGCGCGACGGGTTCTGGGTCGCGTTGATGAAGTCGATGATGCTCTTCACGCCGTTCGACACGAAGCTGGTCTCCAGGTCGAGGTAGTGCGGGCGGGCGATCGACACGTGCACGATCGCTTTGTCGCGTTTGAAGAACTGCAGGCCCGCGCCGGCGAAAGCGGCGCTGAGCGCCGTCATCGTGCGGATCGGGAACTTGCGCTCGCGCTCCAAGGTGACGCGCAGCACGCGCAGCAGCGGCTCGGGCAGGCGGGGACCGGCCTGCTCGCGCTTGAACTGCCAGGAGTTCACCGACTTCACGAGGTTCGCGAGGTGGGTGGCCTTGAAGTGGGTCTCGACCTCTGCGAGCGAGCCGAGCTTGAGCGGCTCGGGCACGTTGAGCGCGGTGTACTCGAGGCGGGAGCTCTGTCCCTCGAGCCACTGCTTCACCACGGCCTCGTCCTTCACCATGCGGACCTTCGACTTGAAGATCTCGAAGGGCAGGCGGGGCGCGCGCTGGGCGTGGATCTCGCGGAGACGGTCCTGGTAGCCGTGGTAGTTCGGCGGGCCGAGGATGATCTCGTCGAACTGCGCCACGAGCGTCCAGACGCCCTTGGGCGGGTCGCACGGCTGCTTCTCGGTGAGATAGAACGTCTCGAAATGCGCGTTGAGCACATGCCGGGCGGCCTCGGCCTCGCTGAGCCAGACGCTGTCGTCGAGCGAGCAGACGAACAGGGGCTGGAGCACCTGGCCGTCCTGGCCCTTCATCACGCGGAAGGTGACCTCGTAGCGTTCGGGCTTCTGGATGACCAGGCCGGCCACCTCGAGCAGCGGATACGCGCGGCCGCTCATCTTGATCTGGCGACCGAGCGACTGCACGCCGGCGGGTTCGGGCCGGAGCTCCAAGTCGACCGGGATGAGCGGTTCGGGCTGGAACTCGCGACGGTCGTCGCGGCGCGGGCCGCGCTGGTCGCCACCGGCACCGGGTTCCCACTTGAGCCCGGGACCACCGGGGCCTCCGGGACGAGGGCCCTGGCCTGGACCGCGGCCGGCGTCACGGCGCGGACCGCCGAAACCGCCGGGACGAGGACCGCCGGGACCCCCAGGGCCTCCGGGTCCGCCCGGACGAGGGCCGCCGAAGCCACCGGGGCGCGGGCCACCGAAGCCGCCGGGGCCTCCGGGACGTCCGCCGCCGGGGCGAGGTCCGCGGCGATCGCCACGGTCGCCGCGTTCGGCGCCTTCCGATCCGCTATATTTGGCATAGCGGTTCGGGTCGGTAGGCTGCTGTGCCCAAGCGGGCAAGAAGGCCTTCTCCAGGTCGAGACTCAGTTCCAAGGGTTCGCTCATAGATAAAAAGGCCCCGCGGATCACGCGAGGTTCGTTCGGCAAAAGCGGGCGGACCATGGGGAGGGCACAATCGAATTGCAAGTGCCGCGATATCGCTTCTCCCCGGCCCGGCCCCCCAGCGGACGGAAGTTCCCGCTTGCGATGCCCGCGGGCCGCTCCCGAAGCTTGCGCCCATGGTATCCGGTCCCCAGGGCGGCGCAACGCAAGGATGGCGGCGATGGCTCGACCAGCCGGAGATCCCTCGCGCGCTCCCGTTCGTGCTCTTCCTCGTCCTGACCTCTCTCCAAGGGAAGTTCTTCTCCGGCTCGGAATATTGGCTCTACGCGGTGAAGACCCTGCTCGCGGGCGGGATGCTGTGGGCCTTGCGCGGCTGGCTGCCGGAGATGAAGTGGGCCTTCAGCGCGGAGGCCTTGGTCGTCGGCACCGGCATCGCGGTCCTGTGGATCGGGCTCGACGGGCGCATCCCGTCGCTCGACCAGCTCTGGGGCTCCGCGGAAAAGCTCTTCACCGGCAAGACCCCCGAGCCGGCCAAACCGGAGGAACCTTGGAACCCGCTGGCCCGCTTCGCCGGCAACCCGGCGCTGGCATGGGGTTTCGTCGTGGTGCGCGTGCTCGGCCGCTCGTTGGTCGTGCCGCCGCTGGAAGAGGTCTTCTACCGCTCGTTCTTCTACCGCTACATCGCCAACCCGAGGTTCCAGGAGCTTCCTTTGGGCGTCTGGCATCCCGTCGCGTTCGCGGCGACCAGCGCGATGTTCGGCCTCGCGCATCCGGGCCAATGGGCGCAGGGGATCGTCTGCGGCGCGGCGTTCCAGTGGCTCGTGCTGAGGAAGAGACGTCTCGGCGACGCGATGCTGGCCCACGCGACGACGAACCTGCTCATCAGCGGCTACGCCATCGCGACCAACCAGTGGCGCTTCACTTGAGCGCCGGCCCCGCGAGCTCGCCGCCTCCGTGCGTGGTCTTCGAGGACGCCCATCTGCTGGTCGTCCGCAAGCCGGCGGGTTGGAACACCCACGCGCCGTCGCCCCATGCCGGCGAAGGCATCCACGAATGGCTGCGGCACCGCGAGCCGCGCTGGGCCACGCTCGCGATCATCCACCGGCTCGACAAGGAGACCAGCGGACTCCTCGTGTTCGGCAAGACGCCGGAGGCGAACCGGTCCCTCACCGGGCAGTTCGCCGGACGCGAGGTCTCGAAGCGCTACCGCCTGGTCACGGACCGGACCGTTCCGCGCGACGCCATCGTGGCCACCGCGGCGATCGCGCGGGCCGGCGACCACTACGTCGCGCGCCCGGCCGGCCTCGGCGGCGAACCGGCGGAGACACGGTTCCGCGTGCTGGAACGCGCGCCCGGCCGCACCGTGGTCGAGGCGGAACCGGTCACCGGCCGCACGCACCAGATCCGCGTCCACGCCGCGGCGGAAGGCTTCCCCATCCTCGGCGACGTGCTCTACGGCGGCACCCGTTCGGCGCGCGTCTGCCTCCATGCGGCGCGGCTGGAGCTGCGGCATCCCGTCACCGGCGAGATGCTGGCCTTCTCCGACGAACCCGATCTCGAAGCAAACGCCGCGGACGCTTTGCGCGCCGCCTGCATCGGCACGGAGGAGACCGACGCCTTCCGCCTGCGGCACGGTGGTTCGGAAGGATGGCACGGTCTCCACGCCGACCGCCTCGGCGGGCACGTGCTCACCCAAGGGGAACGACCTCCGACCGCCGCCGAGGCCTCGGAGCTGATGGCGGCCCGCGGCCCGGGACTCCCCGAGGCCCTCGGCGTCT